>CBDUYG010000172.1:0-6872 GCA_965371385.1 uncultured Myxococcales bacterium
AATCCCGCAGACTGGTTCTTTTCCTCGTCCCTATTGTTTCCCTTTTGTTCCCCGTTCCTCTTCCGTTGGTCAGGTCGGGTTCCCGATCGGGAATCCTCCCCGAATTCCGGGGGGGGGGAGCGAGGCAGGCGCTCGACTTCGACTGGATCTCGATCCCTTCATTCGACGACTCGACCACTCACAACCACTCACAACCACTCAACCACTCAACCACTCAACCACTCACAACCACTCACAACCACTCACAACCACTCACAACCACTCGACGCAATGCGATGCCGCCTACTCTACTGCACTGCGGCAACGACGATCCGACTTTCTTCCGCTTCCCTCGACCCACGTCGTTCTTCGGCGACGATTCGAGCCGCTTCGGCCGCAGACTCGAGCCTGAATTCGATGACGTGATCGACGTGAAGGTTGTTCTCCTGATGAACACAGGGTCGATGTGTTCTTTATCGCAATGCAGCGATCAATGTCAATGATTCAAGTCACGGAGTGGGAATCAGAAGTCACTTTTCGAAGAGCCTCGCACTCCCAAGCCCAGCGATCCCAAACGACAAATCTCTCGGGCCCCGATCGCATCGAGACCCGAACTTTATTTCTACGCGGCACCCCGAATCCTTCTCGAGCGAGGCCGCGCGTCGCAACACTTCGATTGTCTGGAAAAATGCGGAAACGCTTTATTGAGTCGTTGGCTTTACGCGCGCTCTCGCGACGTGCTTCACTCGTTTCGAATCTCATGAGAGTGGCCGAGTGGTCCGGGGGGAGAGGGGAGAGGGGACGGTAGTCAGCCCTCTGGGACGTGACGATGTCGAATCCCCCGGGGCCAGGAACGCATCGCGCGAGGCCAGCCGTCACGGCATCCACGCTTCTCGGTAACCGTGCGGGTGGGAGTGCGATCGAGAAGATCAGCGCAGCTCGTTCGCAGTGAGGACTCCATCGCCCCATACTCCGGGCGCCATCATGGCCGCGCGATCGAGATACTCGGCCCCCTCTTCCTCTCGTCCCGATCGCTGGAGCGACGCACCACGGATGCCGGTCAAATGAACCAAAACTCGTGGTGATTCGTCTCCCTCCATCCGAAGCAGCGCCTCGCAGCGATCGAGAAAGGTCAGGGCGCGCTCGGGGCGCGGCCCCCCGATCTCGTGCCGAGCGATTGCGAGGTAGGCGTAGGGATTGCTCGGATCCACCTGCAATGCGCGCTCGTAGCGCGACTGCGCTCTCGAACGCTCACGCTCGGCATCGGCCGCCAGTCCCTCATCGACCAGACGCAGGGAGGCGCGGCGCGCGGGCGGGGCCGCTTCGATCAGCTCGCTGATGCGAATCGGATCGACGGTCTCCTGAGCGGATCGAAAGGGGCCGCTCGTGCATCCCGCAGGCCCCATCGCGACCGCAATGGCACAGCCGATCGCCATCACAGTGGCAACAGGCCTCACGAGAAGGCGTCTTCCTCCACCTGCGTGCCGCGACGAGCGGACGAAGCGCGGGACATGGCTCCTCAACTCAGAAGACATCGTTCAACCAACCCAAGAAGCCTCTCCCCCGTTTTCGCTCACGCGCCCTGGGCGGTGGCCTTCCCTCTACGCCAGCATCGCGCACCTCCTTCATGCGAGCGAGGGAGGGAGCACCCCTTCCATCGCACGATTCGAAGGGGGCGCTCCCCGCGAGGAAGTACTCTCTTCGGCGAGACGGGCAGCCCGCCAGGGCTCGGGCACCGGTCTCGGGATCGATGTCGATGGCCTCGATACCGGGCGGAGGCAGGAAGACACCGCGCGGTCGCGAACCCAGCGCCTGCTTGACGAAGTTGGCCCAGATGGCGAGGGGGCCGCGGCTGCTCGAGATCCCCACGCTGCGCGGAGCGTCGAAGCCGACCCACACCACCGCGACGAGCTCGGGCGTAAAGCCCACGAACCACAAATCCCGCTCGTCATCCGTCGTGCCCGTCTTGCCCGCGACCGGCCCCTCCACCCCCATGGCACGCAAGCGCCTGGCCGTGCCTCGCTCGACCACGCCTTCCAGAAGCGAGATGCCGAGAAAAGCGACTGCGGGGTCGAGCACGCGTTCGAGCTCGATGCTGCGCCGCTCGAGCGTTCGATCCGGCGTGACGACATCTTCGAAGGTGTGGGGCGTCGGGCGGACTCCTCCGCTCGCCAGGGTCGCGTAGGCGCGGGCGATCTCGAGGGGAGAAACGTCGGCCGTTCCGAGCGAAAGACTCGGCACCCGCGGGAGCGCGCTCGTGATTCCCAGCCGCGCCGCCATCTCGGCCACGCGCTCGATTCCGATCTGAAGCCCCAGCCGCACGGGCGGGACGTTGAGCGAGCGCTCGAGAGCGAAACGCAGAGTCACGAGCCCATGAAACTTCTTGTCGTAGTTCTGGGGAGACCAGGGCCCCTTGCGAGTCTTGATTTCGATCGGCGAGTCGTCGAGCAGACTCGCCGGGGTGACGAGCGCGACTCCGGACTGCGGCTCGAGCGCGGCGAGATAGACGAAGGGCTTGAACACACTCCCGGCGGGGCGACGCGCCTGGGTGCAGCGATCGAACTGCGAGTCGCCATAGTTGCGACCCCCGACGAGCGCGAGAACTTCACCGGTCTGGGGACGCATCGCAATGAGGCAGCCCTGCAGGCGCTTGCTGCGATCCTTGCTGACAATGCTCGGGTTGATGCGTTCGATCTCCTCGAGTCCCTCGATGAGGGCGCGGTTGGCGGCACGCTGCAGCCGCGGATCCAGGGTCGAATAGATCCGCAGCCCTTCGGTCTGGAGCAGCTCGGCATCGTAGACGTCGGGCAGCTGCCGCCTCAGGAAGTCGAGGAAGTAGCGGGATCCGCCAACCACCTGGGTCGGGGCCGCCACTACGAGCTCTTCCGACCGCGCCCTCTCGAAGGTCGCGAGATCGAGGCGGCCCTGCTTTCGCATCAGCTCGAGTACGAGATTGCGCCGCTTCAGCGCGGCTTCGGGATTTCGGTGAGGCGAGAGGCGGTTGGGGCTCTGGATGATGGCGGCGATCAGCGCCGACTCTGCGGGGGAGAGCTGAGAGACCGACTTGCCGAAGAGGAAGGGCGACGCCTCGCCAACCCCATGGATCTCCGTCGAGCCGCGCTGGCCGAGATAGATCTCGTTGAGATAGGCCTCGAGGATTTCCTCCTTGCTGTATCGGGCCTCTACGAGCACGGCCATCACCGCTTCCTGCGCCTTGCGCCGAAGTGTTCGCTCCGGGGTCAGGAAGAAATTCTTCACCAGCTGCTGGGTGAGGGTCGAGCCACCCTGGGTGACGCCGCCTGCGCGCAGATTCGCCATCATGGCGCCCGCGATCCGGGCGGCGTCTACACCGTGGTGGGTCCGGAAGCGGCGATCCTCTACGGCGAGGATGGCATCGATGAGGTGCGGGGGAACATCGGAGAGCTGCACGAGCTCGCGCTGCTCGCGCACCTGCCCGAAGTAGGCTCCGACGAGCTCGGGCTCGAGCAGCACGGCCCCCAGCTCCCGGGAGCGAGGCAGCTCGCGGATCTCGCTGATGACATCTCCGTTGAAGCGGATCACGATGTCGCGCGCGGGCTCGGGGCGCGTCGGATGATCGAACGCCCGCAGGTGAACCCGCAGGCGGCCCGGCTCCCAGCGATAGAGCCCCGGGCCGAGGCGGCGTCCGCCGGCCACACTCTGCTCCCGGTAGCCCGTTCGCTTCAGCGTCTCGCGCAGCTCGCTCTGGCGAGTGTCGAGGCCGGGGTAGAGGATGGTGGGCGCAGAGAGGACCTTCGATGGAACGAAGAAGCGCTGTCCCTCGAAACGGTTCAGCACGATTTCGTCGAGCTCGATGACCCAGCTTGCGACCACCAGCCCCAGCGCGAAGGCTGCGAGGGCGAGCACCCGCGATATCACGCGCAGGGCGCGCCGGACTCCCGAGGATGGAGTCGCAGCACGCGTCTTGCGGCGCCTTGCCGCTCCGATCCGGCGACCGGCAGTACGGGTGGACTTGCGAGCGGGTGACTTACGAGCCGATTTCCGGGCACTCGGCCTGGGCGATCCGGCCGCCTTGCCCTTACGTCCCGATCCCTTCTTCTTCCTGGCCGCCAACCCCGCTACTCCCCCGGGGCCCGGCTCGCAGAGGAATCGCTCGGATCCCCAATGCGCAGGAACTCGCCCGGAACCGCGGTCCGGCTCCTCGCCCCACCCCCTGACGCGAAGGCTAGCAGGTTGCGAAAGATTCCCGGACCGGGCGAGGGCCTCGAATCCCGGCGCAGAGCGCTGACTTTACTAGTCTTGTGGTTCGGCCGCGGAATGGTCAAAGTAGCGTCTCTCAATTTCAGGGGTCTCCGCCATGACGAAATCCGATCCGCGCAGTGAGCCGGCGCGCAAGAAGCCCTGGGGCGGACGCTTCGATCAGGCGACGGATCCTACGGTCGAGCGATTCAGCGCATCCGTCCACTTCGACAAGGCCCTCGCGCGCTACGACATCCGAGGCTCGATCGCCCACGCGCGCATGCTCGGGCGCACGGGGCTGATCCCAGAGGCCGACGTCGAGCAGCTCGTGGCCGGGCTCCGCTCGATTGAGAGTGAGATCGAGGCGGGGGAGTTCCCCTTCGACCCGGCTCTCGAAGACATCCACATGAATATCGAGGCGCGCCTGGGAGACCGGATCGGCGCAGTTGCGGGACGCCTCCACACGGGCCGCTCGCGCAACGACCAGGTGGCGACCGATACCGCGCTCTATCTGCGCGAGACCTGCCTCGCGAGCGAGCAGGGGCTACTCGAGCTGCGCCAGGTGCTGGTCGAGCGGGCGCGGGATCACGTCGAGACGATCCTGCCCGGCTACACCCACCTCCAGCGCGCCCAGCCGGTGCGCCTCGCCCACCACTGGCTCGCCTATCTCGAAATGCTCACTCGTGATGCCGAGCGCTTCCGGGATCTGCGTGCGCGGATCCGGCGCTGTCCCCTCGGATCGGGTGCACTGGCGGGCTCCACCCTACCGCTCGACCGCCCCGACACCGCCGAGGCGCTGGGCTTCGCCGAGCCGACGCGAAACAGCATGGACAGCGTGGCGTCGCGGGATCTGGTCCTCGAGTTCCTCTCGAACGCCGCGATCTGCATGGTCTCGCTCTCGCGCATCTCCGAGGAGTTGGTGATCTGGTCGAGCGCCGAGTTCGGCTTCATCGAGCTCGCCGACGCCTACTCGACGGGCTCGAGCCTGATGCCCCAGAAGAAGAACCCGGACGTGCCCGAGCTGGTGAGGGGCAAGTCGGGCCGCGTGATCGGGAACCTCGTCTCGCTCCTGACCACCATGAAGGGCCTTCCCATGACCTACAACCGGGACATGCAGGAGGACAAGGAGCCCCTCTTCGACTCGGCCCTCACCCTGCGCGACTCCCTGCAGGTCACGAGCGGAGCGATCGCGACACTCAGCGTGCGCGAAGCGAGGATGGCCGAGGCGGCGGCCGACCCGATGCTGCTCGCGACCGACCTCGCCGAGGTGCTGGTGCGCGAGGGAGTTCCCTTTCGCGAGGCCCACGAAGCGGTGGGGAAGATCGTCGGACACTGCGCGCGCGAGGGCGTCGATATCCGCTCGCTCTCCCACGACGAGATGAAGGGCTTCAACGATTCGTTCCCAGCCGCGGCGAGTGATCTTCTCGACCTCGAGCGCAGCCTTGCCCAGCGCAGCCTCGCGGGCGGCACGGCGCGGGAGCGGGTCGACGAAGCCCTCAAGGCCGCAGCACGCGAGCTCGACGAGGAGGCACGCAGCCTCGAGAAGGCGCGCCGAGCACTCGAGGATCCCAAGTGACCGGGGTCCGGATCAGCGCCGGGCTCGCGGCGGGGACGCTGATCATCGCCCTCGGGTGCGGGAAGTATGGGCCGCCAGTACGCAACGCAAAGTATCGGGCGGCGCCGCGCGCCGAATCCGTGGAGCTGCGGACCCAGGCGGAAGAAGAAGACGATGATCGCGATGCCGAATCGATCATCCTGGGTCCCGCTGAGGCGCCCGACCTCCCCGTCCCGTGATGGCGCCGAGGACGGGCTCTGCGACAATTCCGGTCGGGGCTTCGCGAAGACAGATCCGTGGCGACAGAAGAAGGTAAAAGGTAGAGGTCGATGAGCGATCGAGGGGCGGAAAAAGCGAAGGGCGGGGTCCCCTTTACCAAGATGCACGGAGCGGGGAACGACTTCGTCCTGCTCGATGGGATTCGGGATTCCCTACCCGACGATCTCGCTGCTTTCTCCCAGCAGGTAGCGGACCGCAACTTCGGGATCGGCGCGGACCAGATTCTCGTCGTGAGGCCTTCACGGACGGCGGACTTTCGCATGGAGATCTTCAACGCGGACGGCTCCCAGGTGGAGATGTGCGCGAACGGGATTCGAGCCTTCTACAAATACCTGCGTGATCACGGTCATACGGACGCGGACGAGATCGCCGTAGAGACGCTCTCGGGTGTCGTGCGACCGCGCTGGGCGGGAGAGAATCGGGTTCGCGTGGACATGGGGCTCCCGATCCTCGAGCCCGCGAAGATCCCTACCCGGCTGGGCGCTGGCGAAGGACCGGTGCTCGACGTCGAGCTCGAGATCGAGGTTGGAGACGAGAAGACCCGACGCGTCACCCTCTCGTCGGCCTCCATGGGAAATCCCCATGCCGTGGTGGTGGTCGACGATGTGGATGCGACCGACGTCGAGGGGATCGGCAGCGCGATCGAGAACCATCCCGCGTTTCCGAACCGCGTGAACGTCGAGTTCATCGAGATCGTCGATCGCGGGCGCTTCCGCCAGCGTACCTGGGAACGCGGAACGGGCGAGACCCTGGCGTGCGGGAGCGGAGCCTGCGGGGCCGCGGTGGTCACGATGCTGCGGGGCGCGGTGGACCGCTCGCTGGTGGTGGAGCTGCGGGGCGG
>CBDUYG010000173.1:0-6861 GCA_965371385.1 uncultured Myxococcales bacterium
GCGATTCTCGCCAACGCCGTGCTCTTCAGCACGATCATGCTGGCAAACGGAATCCTCTTCGGCCTCGATCCATTGATCTCCCAGGCTCATGGCAGGGGAGACGGGCAGGGATCCGCACTGGCGCTCCAACGCGGAGTCGTGCTGGCACTGATCTCGAGCCTTCCGGTCGGCATCGCCTGGCTCTACACGGGCGACTTCCTGATCTGGACCGGCCAGGAAGAGAGGCTGGCTCCCCTCGCGCAGACCTACATGGTCTCGATGATCCCGAGCATCCCCTTCTTCCTGCTTCTCAGCGTTCTGCGTCAGTATCTCCAGGGGCGCGAGATCGTCCGCCCGGCCCTCTATGTGACGCTCGTCGCGAACGGTGTCAACGCGCTCGCGAACTGGGCTCTGATCTTTGGGAATCTCGGTGCTCCCGAGCTCGGTATCCTCGGAGCGGGAATCGCGACTACCTTCACGCGCATCTTCAGTTTCGTCGCACTGGTTGCGTTGACTCGCGTGGCGAGGCTCCACGAGGGGGCATGGCAGCCCTGGAGCCGGAGGGTCCTCGACCTCGCGGCGTTACGTGAGATCGTGTCGCTCGGCGTCCCGATCGCGATCCAGATCTCGACCGAAATGTGGGCTTTCAACTTCTTCACCCTGCTCGCGGGCTCTCTCGGCGCCCGGGCGGCGGCCGCGCATGGCATCGTGCTCAACCTGGCATCGATCTCCTTCATGGCAGCGCTGGGTGTCGCCGTCGCGACCACGACGCGTGTCGGAAACTTGATTGGCGCAGGCCGACCGGTCGACGCCCAGCGAGCCGCCGGGCTCGCGATGGCGCTGGGTGCGGCACTGATGTCCCTCGCGGCCGTTGGCTTCGTGATGTTTCGAAATGTCCTGCCGCGGCTCTACACGCCCGATGTCGAGGTCATTGCCCTGGCGTCGGCGATCCTGCCGGTGGCCGCCGCCTTCCAGATCTTCGACGGTATCCAGGCGGTCGGTTGTGGCGTACTGCGTGGGATGGGTCGGCCGCGCCCCGCTGCGGTCTTCAACGTCATCGGCTATTGGCTCCTCGGGCTCCCCCTGGGTTGGTGGATCGGCTATCGCCAGGGCTGGCTCGGAGGCCTCTGGTGGGGGCTCGTCCTGGGGCTGGGGGTCGTTGCCCTCTGCCTCGTCGTCTGGGTCCGCCTTCGCGGACCCGCGACACTGGCGGTCCCTTCGGGCAGTGCCCCCCCTACGAGATTTCGCGCTTGAAGAAACGAGACGCAGGCGTCGCCAGCCAGGGAGTCTACTCGCCCTCGAACTCGCAGAGCGCGAAGGACGAGATCCCGAGATCGGCGAGTCGCTTCATTCCTCCGAGATCGGGGAGATCGACCACGAAGCAACACTCGTGGATTCTCGCGCCCGTGCTCTGGATCAACTCTGCCGCCGCTACGGCCGTGCCTCCGGTCGCGATCAGATCATCGACCAGCAGAACGGTATCGTCCGAGGTCATGGCGTCAGCGTGCATTTCGATCCGGTCTTCGCCGTACTCGAGCTGATACTCGCGCCCGATCACTTCGCCCGGAAGCTTCCCCGCCTTGCGAATGGGCACGAAGCCGACCCCGAGCTTGTACGCGACCGCGGTGCCGAAGATGAAGCCTCGCGCCTCGATACCCGCGACGCGCGTGATCTCCACGCTCGTATAGCGATGAACGATGTAGTCGACCGCCATACGAAGCCCCGTGGCGTTCTCGAGCAGGCTGGTGACGTCTCGAAACTGGACCCCCGGCTTGGGGAAGTCGGGGATCGTTCGAATGTAATCCTTGATCGACAATGATTCTTCCTTTCGACGATGCACCCGATTCCCCTGCGGCCGTACCGCAAGCACGGGCTATTCGCTCCGCAGGACCCGTCCCGCTATGGCCTCGAGCTTCCGCAGGGTATGCGGGTCGCGCGCGCTCGGGGCGGTAATGATGGCGTTGTCGAGGGCGTGATGGCAACCGCGACCACAGGGCCGCTCGAGATCCCACACCCGGGGAGCGACCCTGCGAACGAGATCCCGCGCGTGCGCAGCGTTCTCCGTCAGTACCCGAACGATATCCGAGACCTCGACGGCATCGTGATCCGGATGCCAGCAGTCGTAGTCGGTCACCATCGCGACCGTGGCGTAACAGATCTCCGCCTCGCGAGCGAGGAAGGCCTCGGGCACGTTCGTCATTCCGATGACATCACAGCCCCAGCTTCGATAGAGCTCGGACTCGGCGAGCGTGGAGAACTGCGGGCCCTCCATCGCGAGATAGGTCCCGCCCTGTTGCGCCGGAACACCGAGCTCCCGAGCACCATGATATACGAGCTCTGCCAGTCGGCCGCAGATGGGCTGTGCCAGTGATACGTGCGCCACCAATCCTTCCCCAAAGAAGCTCTTCTCCCGCAGGCGGGTGCGATCGATGAACTGGTCGATGATCACGAAGGTGCCGGGAGGCAGATCCTCCTTGAGGGAGCCGACGGCGCTGAGAGAGAGGATCTCCGTGACGCCCGCGCGCTTGAGTACGTCGATGTTGGCGCGGTAGTTGACGCTGGTGGGAGAGTGGCGGTGACCTCGTCCGTGGCGCGGCAGAAAGACGAGCTGCCGGCCGTCGAGCTCGCCGAAGAGCAGCTCGTCCGAAGCTTCGCCGAAAGGCGAGCGGACCCGCTGCCACTGCAGGTTCTGAAGCCCTTCGATCTCGTAAACGCCGCTGCCGCCGATGATCCCCAACACAGGCTTCATCGAGCCCTCCCTGGATACGCCGCCCATGGTAACTCTCAGCGGGCGAGCCGGTAGAAGAGCGAGTGGGCCGCGATTCGGGTCCGCTCGACCGGAAGCCACGCTCGCATGGCGCTGCGCAGCTCTCGATCCCCGTCCAGGTAGGCGGAGAAGAAGCTCGCCAGGGCTCTCGGCTCGAGGGCGGAGGTGAGTCGGCGCTTGTGGAGAGATCGGTAGAGGCGCATCAGCTCGCGCATGCGTTGGCTCGGGCGGATGTTTCCCGTGATGCGCGCAGCGTCGAGGTCGACGATCACGACCTCGGCCCGATCAGCATCCTCGCGGATCAGGAGATTTCGGATCTGGAGATCCCGGTGACGCCCGCCCGCATCGTGCAGCATTCGGATCGAGCGGCCCGCGGCGCGCATCGCGCGTTCGATCCGGCGCCAGCTCGGGCCCGCGTCCAGGAAGGAGAGGCCGTCGAGGGTATCCTCCTCGTGTACGCTCCCGAAGGCCACCTCCCAGAAGCGCCCCTCGCGTCTGCCCAGGGCGAGCACCGGAAGCGGGACCGGGACCCCTGCGGCGCGCAGCTCGGCGGTTGCCCGGAGCTCTGCCAGGGGTCGGCTCATCCCGAGGTAGCGCGTGCCGGTCACTCGCGCGAGCAGGCCACCGTGACGCAGGGGGCGCAGGTGAAGCCGTTCCCGGCGCCCCGGCAGCGCCAGGATCGCATTGGTTCCGCGCCCGAAGGCCCGCGTCTGGGCCTCGTCGCAGAGGGATTCGAGACTCTGCCG
The DNA here is from genome assembly GCA_965371385.1 of uncultured Myxococcales bacterium. GTDB lineage: Bacteria > Myxococcota_A > UBA9160 > UBA9160 > UBA4427 > CBDUYG01. The sequence continues at coordinate 3,493 of CBDUYG010000173.1, forward strand.
GCTCTGGATGCCGAGATCGAGCACCGAGCCTTCGAGCACACTATCGACGTGAAGCACCCAGGGGCCGAGGGCGCGTGTGATGAAGACTTGAGGCTTGTTCACGATGAGATCCCGGACTGCGGCCGAGCCAGTGGATCCAGGCTCCCAGTGGGCTGAGTACGCGAAGTGGACATCGCAGGGTATCCTACTGGCCTCCACCTGACTCGGCGAGGCTCATCATCCTTCATTGTACGAATCCACTCTCGGCGCCGCCCGAAGCGGACCGAATCCTCGTCATCCGATTGGGCGCCCTCGGCGACGTCGTGCGTACGCTGCCTGCCCTGCGATCTCTTCGGGCCCACTATCGCGACGCACATATCGGCTGGCTCGTCGAAGCAAAAGCCGCCGAGGTGCTCGAGGGGCAGCCCGACCTCGATGAGGTCCTGATCTTCCCGCGAGAAGCGCTGAGCGAGAGCCTGGTGAAGATTCGCCCCGTCCGGCTGGCGGAGCAGATTCGGGAGTTTGCGGGAACGCTCCGTGCCGGGCGATTCGACCTCGTCCTCGACTTCCACTCGATCCTCAAGACCGGGATCCTCGCGAGGCTCAGCGGAAGCTCCATGCGGGTGACCTACGCACCACCCCAGGGCCGTGAGTACGGCTGGATCTTCGCGAGTCATCGCGCCCGACTCGAGCCGCTGAAGGTGAGCCGCTACGAGCGCAACGGAGCCCTCGTGAGCTACCTCGCCATCAAGCAGGCCGAGGCGGTCGCTCCGCCGGTCCGGCACCCGGCGGCCCGGGCGGGGAAGATCAGCGAGCCGGCGCCGCTGGTCTTGATTCATCCCGGCAGCAGCCCGGGCGCGGCCTACAAGAGATATACGAGCTGGGGATATGCTGAGGTCGCCCGTTCCCTGGTGCGGCGGGAAGGAGTCGCGTGCTGGGTCGCCCAGGGCCGCGATTCGGAGGAGGCCTTGCTTGCCCGGCAGATCGTCGCGGCTTCCGATGGATGTGCGCGGCTGGCGCCCGAAACCCGATCGCTCTCCGATCTGATCGGGCTGATCGACCGAGCGCGTCTCTACATCGGCAGCGACAGCGGCCCCCTCCATATCGCGTCGTCCCGGGGAGTTCCGGTCGTGCAGATCCTCGGGCCCACGGATCCGATCGAGAACCAGCCCTGGCCCGGGACCGCGAGCCGAAGCGTTTGCGTCCCCGTCGCCTGCAGCCCTTGCCGGCGCGGCTGCGTCGCGGCCACCTGCATGAAGGTCATCCCTCCGGAGTGGGTGGTCTCTGCAGCTAGGGAGCTCCTGGCTGGGATCGATTCTGCCGGTTCCGCAGACCCGGAGTCCCCGTCGATGGCCACGGCGGGCGAGGGCGCGGCGGACGCCGCCGAAGGGTCCTGCTCGAGCCCGCAGGGCCACCTGGCATCCGGATGACCCCCCCCGACTCGAATGCCGTTCGCAGCATTCTGGTGCGCGGTCCCAACTGGGTCGGGGATCTGGTCATGTCGACCCCGGGCTTTCGAGCTCTTCGCGATGGCTTTCCGCGCGCCCGGATCACGCTTCACGTTCGTCCGGGGCTCGAAGGGCTGGTTGCGGGAAGCCCCTTCTTCGATGAGGTCGTTCTGCTGGAGTCCTACCACCAGGGCCTTCCCGCCCTGTTGCGCGAGGCGTCGCGTCTACGTGTGCGCGGTGGCTTCGATCTGGGGCTTTGCCTTCCCGATTCGGTGTCGTCGGCCCTGCTGATGCGCGCGGCGGGGGTTCGCCACATCGTCGGCTATCGGCGCGGAGGACGCGGCCTGCTCTTGCACCAGGGCATCGATGCTCCGGCGGATTGGGGACGGCGCCGAGTCGTCGCTCGCGAGCGCTTCGTTCTCGGCCTCGTGGAGGCGCTCGGATGTCCCGAGCAAGGGACCCGGCTGGAACTCTCGGTGACCCGGGAAGAGGATCGCGCGGCGCTGGCTGCCCTCGAAGCTCGGCACGTTTCACGCGACGGACCGCACGTTTCACGCGATAGATTCCACCTTCTGAACGGCAGCCCGCACCCTCCGCTCGACAGCCCCGACCTACCACACGACAGCCCCGACCTTCCCTACCAACGCCCCCTGGTCGCAATGGCGCCGGGATCTTCCTTTGGCCCATCGAAGCGCTGGCCGGAGGCCTGTTACGCCGAGGTTGCCGACGTCCTCGTGCGATCCGGCGCTCGAGCGGTGATGGTGGGAGCTCCGGTCGAGCGAGAGATCGGCGACTCGATCTCCCGGCTGATGAAGGAGCCGGTCAGCAACCTGATTGGAGAGGTCGATCTCGGCACCGTCAAGGCGCTGCTGCGGCGCAGCGACCTCCTGATCTGCAACGATTCGGGAGCACGGCACATCGCCGCCGCGTTCGCGGTCCCCAGCATCGTCCTTTTCGGACCGACGCCGCTCGAGAAGACGAACCTCAACCTCGAACACGTGCGAATCTTCGAGACCGAGCTGCCGTGCCGACCGTGCTACGAGCGTGAATGCCCGATCGACCACGCCTGCATGACACGGACCCGCCCGCAGTCGGTCATCGATGCGGCTCGAGGGGTGTTGGGAATTGCCTTGGAATGATTCGGGGAGCGGCCATCCAGACGGCCGTCTCGAGTCCTACATGTCCTCGGCCTGACTCTCCAGGCGTTTGATCTCCGCCTCTTCCGCGGGAGTGATGGGCAGATAGATCGTCGTCAGCTCGAAGGGAGACTTCTTGCCGACCGGCGGCCGGAGCACGACGACGATCTTGACCTTGTTCTTCATCAGCTTTTCGAGCTCGGCGGGCAGCCACTTCTTGTCTCCGGTGTCGTTGAGCATCTTGCCGGAGAAGTTCTCGCGGATCTGGGTCACGGTCATGCGTCCGCCCGTCGTCTTGACGGGATAGCTCGCCTGCTTGGTGGACTTTCCCTTGCAGCCCGCGGGCAGCTTCGAGGTGTTGGTCGCCCCCTCGGGCTGCGGGAAGAACTTGCTCCGGCTCCCCTTCAGGATCTTGAGAGTGACGCTGCTCTTGGTCGCGTCGAAGGACAAGATGCCCGCGAAGGTCGAGCAGCTCTTGGCCTGGGCTTCGCTCACCGTGAGCAATGCAAAAAGGATGGTGAGGGCGATGGTCAGAGCGCGCATGGCTCCCTCCTTGATCTGAGGCCCGATATCGCACATCTCTCGGCGATCGAAGGGCCTGGTTCAACCGTGTGACGGGGGTTCGTCGACGGCAGGAGGGTAACGCCGCCGGAGAGAAGGGCAAATCGTCGGCCGGAGACTCTCGCATGGTCGGCGCAGGAGAGTAGGCTGGAAGCCTGCGGCGACATTCAGATCGATGTACCGTAGCGGCCCGGCGAGCGGTCGCGTTGGTCCCCCTCACCGGGTAATGCCGGGTAATGCCGGGT
>CBDUYG010000174.1:0-6837 GCA_965371385.1 uncultured Myxococcales bacterium
GGCGGGGGGGGGGGGCCCCGGGGGGGTGTGGGTGGTGGGGGGGGGGGCGGGGTGGGGGGGGGGGGGGGGGTCCCGTGCTCGGACATACTCGCCGCGCGAGCGTGGTTGATTGATTGTGGTTCGGAGGGCGGCTGCGTAACTGCGCGCGGGACCCCCACCCGCCCCGACCTCGGGGCCTTGGTGATACGCGCTTGAAGGTCGGGTGGATGGGGGGCGGGGGCACTGCTCGGCTCGATTGGGGCTGGGTGAGCTTGCAGGCTAATCGACTTCGGTTGGGGTCCAGCCTCGCTCGGCCAGGATTTCCAGTGCGGCTTCGTGTTCTGGTATGTGGATTGCCACGGTTGCGATATCTCCCTCGCGTGGGATCAGGCTCATCGACATTGGGGTGGTCTTGTCGCCGCGAGTGAGCGCGAAGATCGCGAAGTGTTCGTGATTGGGGCGCGGCTCGGGCGTCGAGGTCTCATCAGGGTTGGGAGCATCGACTTCGTTGGGAGCCGGCGCTTCCTGCGCGGCCGGCGCGCCGAAGATGCAGCGGATGATCTCGATTTCGCCGTGGCGTGAGCGTACGTCCCAGCGTTCGACGTCGTGAACGTCTTCGAAGAGAACGTCGGTTTTTCCAGTCTCTACCATCTCCGAGACCATTCCCGTATCGAGGGCCGATACCGCGACGTACGCGTCGGGGACGCCGAATAGCTCGCGGGCGCGGCTCACGAAGACTCCGTTGATGGTCTGGTTCGGAGTGAGTCCGACCGCCGAGCCCGCGATCTCGAGGCGGCCGCGCTCGAGTGTTCCCTCCTCGAGAGCGTTTCCGTTGACGACGTTGAACCCGGCCCGCTCCGCTCGACGGCAGCTCTGGACGTTCGAGTCGAAGAGCACGACCGGGACGCCCCCGGCACGCAGGGCATCGGCGAGGGCGATCGCCATGCCCTGGGCTCCGAGGATGGCGACGCCCTCGCGCCCGGGGAGTCGAACCTTCAGCCATCTCCCTACCGGCGCCGCGGTGAGCCCAACCTGGATGACGGTACCCACGATGGTGAGAAAGACGAGTGCCCGCAGATCGGCTCCACCTGGGATCCCGTCCCTCATCAGGGCTGCAGCCACGATCGAAGCGATCGCCGCTGCCACGATGCCGCGGGGTGCGACCCAGCCGATGAAGAGCCGCTCGCGCCACGAAAGATCCGTTCCCAGAGTCATGAACGTCACGGTGAGGGGCCTCACGATCAGGATCAGCGCAGCGACGACGCCGATCCCGGGAAGGCCGAGCGCCGCCACCTCCGCGTAGCGAACGTCGGCGGCCAGGAGGATGAAGAGCAGGCCGATCAAGAGGATGGTGAGTTGGTCCTTGAAATCGCGCATGTCGCGATCGACGGCAAGGTGAAAATTGCCAACCACGACTCCGGCCAGGGTCACCGCGAGGATTCCGCTGTGCGAGACGACCGCATCGCAGGCCTCGAAGAGGAGGAGGATCGAGGCCAACACGAAGATGTTCTTGTATCCGTCGGGCATCAGACCACGCACCCGCAGGATTCCCGCCAGCACGAAGCCGGTCAGGATGCCCGCGACGGCGCCGAAGCCGATGCGTAAAACGAGATCCCGGGCGCCGGAGGCCGCCGATTGCGGGGCGATGACGATCTCGAGCACGAGCACGGCGAGGATGGCTCCGACTGGATCGATCAGGACGCCTTCGGCGCTGAGCACGGTGGACACTCGTGGCTTCAGTCTCAGCTCGGTGACCAGCGGGCCGATGACGGTCGGGCCGGTCACCACGACCAGGCTCCCGAAGAGCGCAGCTTGCCCCCACTCCCAGCCCATGATGAACCGCGCGGCGAGGGCTCCTCCCGCCAGGGTGCAGAGCGCCCCCCATGTCACCAGGCGGCGGATCGATGCCTGCTCGCGGCGCAGGCGCGAGATTTCCAGATTGAGGCCGCCTTCGAAGAGGATCACCGCGACCGCGAGATCGATGATGATCAGGAAGCCTTCTTCCAGGGATCGGGGCTCGACCCAACCCAGGATGTCGGGTCCGAGCGCAACACCTGCGGCCAGCAGCACGACGATGCCGGGAATGCGCAGGCGGCGCGCGATCGACTGGGCGATGACGCCCGCGGCCAGGGCGAGGACGAGCGTCAGGGCGCTATTCGCATCTTCCACGCGCGGAGATTAACAACCTTGCCGTGAATCTGCGTCAGCCAGCCCGACTTCTCAGATACTTCTGATAGACCCTGGGAGGGAAGAAGGTGAGGGACCAGGTGAGACACGTGATGGTTCCGGTGGCCGCGAGGATCGTGAGCGGGATCGTGTCGCGTACGATGACCAGATTCGCGAGCGCACAGAGTATCAACCCGCCACAGAGCAAGGCCGCGCTGACCGAGGAGATCCCCCAGAGAAGGAAGCGGTTGACCACGACCGGATCCGCGAGTCCAAGAGCAAGCCGGCGTCTCGCCTTGCGGTAGCAGGCGATGGATTCGGCTCCGCTCCAGCTGAACTGGAGCGCCAGGGCGCCCATGATGGCGAGTGACCAGGGCCGGGCGAGCATCAGGATCTCGGCGAGTTCCGCACTGCGCGAGGTGACGGTAGCGATCGAGACGCCGAGCAGGAGCAGGACCATCCATGCGGCCGCGACGAACGCGGCGGCGCGCTTGTCTCTTGGGCGAAAGACCTTCCAGGTAAAGACGAAGAGGTTCCCCGCACCGCAGACCACGAACATGATTCCGATCGCGAAGAGTGTGTGGCCGAGCGGGGTGCCGACGATCCCGGGGGCGCGGCCGGCGGCCGAGAGGGGCATACCCACGAAAGCGATCAGGAGCAGCCCGGACCCGAGCGCGAGCTCGGGCAGCTGTCTCGTGCGCCGAGCCAGGGCGAGCAGCCGGATCCCGACGAAGGCCAGGACGACCACGAAGAACCCGATCGGTAGAAAAGCCGCAATGAGCATCTCTTTCTGCTCCTCAATCTCGTCCTTCTCATCGATTGGCCTCTCGGGTGCCTTGAGGCAAACCGGGGCGCAAACCCGAGCCGGGAGCGCAGATCCGCACTCTTGAACCGTGACTGCAATGGGTGTGACGCGCCGGCACACGCGGCCCCGTTTCGGGCGTCGGGAGCCCGGGCGGGCGGGTCGGATCAGGGAGTGACGTCCCGCAACGAAGCCTTCGCGAACTCCGCTCGTAGCTCGGCGTAGGTCGTCGCGACCGGGAACTGCGGGAACTCGTCGATCACGTTCTGGGGGGGCCGGAATAGGATGCCGGCATTCGCCTCGGCGAGCATCGTCGTGTCGTTGTACGAGTCGCCGGTCGCAATGGTTCGAAAATTCAAGCTATGAAAAGCCTGGACGCACTTCCGCTTGGGATCTTCCTGGCGCAGGTGGTAGTCGACGATGAGCCCCTGCTCGTTCGTCTCGAGCTTGTGGCAGAGCAGGGTCGGCCACGCGAGCTGCCGCATGAAGGGCTCGGCGAACTCGTAGAAGGTGTCCGAGAGGATCACGACCTGGAAGTTCTCGCGCAGCCAGTCGAGACAGTCGAGGGCGCCGTCGAGGGGGGCCATCCCGCCGATCACCTCCTGGATGTCCGCCAGCCCGAGCTTGTGGTCCGCCAGGATCTTCAGCCGCTGGCGCATCAGGACGTCGTAGTCCGGAATGTCCCGGGTCGTCGCCCGCAGCTCGTCGATGCCGGTGCGCTCGGCGAAGTTGATCCATACCTCGGGGATCAGAACCCCTTCCAGATCCAGACAGGCGATTTCCATGCCGGAGTCTTGCCCAGACAGGGGGTGTGTGTCGAGGCTTCATGCCCCGGAAGGGGCGATCAATGCGCACGGACCGGTGCTTCGGTAGAATCCTCCAAATGCGCCGCGATATCGTAGATCATCGACGCGCGCAGCCCGAGAGCCCTCCTCGCCTCAAGCTCTGCGCCTGGTTCGTGGTGTGTCTCCCATTGCTGGTCTTCATGGGGTCGGGCTGTGAGCAGGATACCGGGGATTCGGAAGGGGCCGACTCGGCTCCGAAGCCCATCCACGTGGAGGCCGTCCAGGCCCGGAACGAGGAGTTCGTCCATCGGGTCGCGCTCAGCGGGAGCCTCGATGCCGAGTTTGCGGTGGAGCTCAAACCCGAGATCGAAGGAGTGGTCGAGTCGTTTCACGGGGTCGAGGGGGCGCCGGTCTCCAAGGGCGACATTCTCTTCCGAATGAAGGACGACGAGCAGCAGGCGCGCCTCCAGGAGGCGAAGGCGGATCTCGCGCTGGCCCTCGATGTATTCAGGAGAACCCAGCGCCTCTCGAGCCAGGATATCTCGTCCCTGGCTCGCCAGGCCGAAGCCCGGGCCCGTCTGGATGCCGCCAAGGCCAAGGTGGCGCTCGCCGAGGTTCAGCTCGAGCGCACGCTCGTTCGCGCCCCCTTCGATGGTGTCCTGGGCAGCCGGCGGGTTTCCCCGGGCGCGCGGATGGACGAGAAGGACGTCTTGATCACCCTCGAGGCGATCGACCGGCTGCAGATCGTGTTCACGGTACAGGAGATGGGAATCCCGATCGCGCGGCTCGGCGCCCCGGTGGTCGTTCGTGTGATCGCCTGGCCGGACGAGGGCTTTCCAGGTGAGGTCTTCTATGTGGCTCCCAGCGTCGATATCGCGACCCGCCGTCTGATCCTCAAGGCCTGGGTCCCGAACGAGCATCACCGCCTCAAGCCCGGAATGTTCGGCAACGTCGAGGTCGAGGTTGCGCGCAAGGAGAACGCTCTCCTGCTGCCCGAGTCGGCGATGGTCTACGACAGGCACGGGACCTATGTCTGGCGGGTGAACGCAGAGCAGAAGGCCGAGAAGGTGCCCGTGGAGATCGGCCGGCGGCAGCGCGGCCGCGTCGAGGTCGTCAGTGGCGTCTCGCCGGGTGATTGGATCATCTCGGCGGGAACGAACAAGGTCCTGGCGGGCAAGCTGGTCAGCTTTCATCGCGTTGAACCGAGCCCTGAGCCGACGGCGACCGCCGGCTCGGGCGCGCCGGAGGTGAAGCGGCCCAGCGTCGCATCGGGGTCGGAGACCGACTCGTGAAGCTCTCACAGGTCTGCATCCGGCGGCCTGTCCTGACCGCGGTCATGTCCCTCCTCATCATCCTGATCGGCATGATCGCCGTGCCGCGCCTGCCCAACCGCGAGCTTCCGGACGTCGACCCGCCGATGGTCACGATTACGACCGTCTATCCCGGAGCCGCCGCGCAGGTCGTGGAGACCTCGGTGAGTGAGGTGATCGAAGGCGCGGTCAACGGCATCGAGGGTGCGAAGCACGTCCGTTCGACCAGCCGGGAGCAGGTCTCGGTCGTCTCGCTGGAGTTCGTGTTGGATCGTGACATCGAGGCGGCGGCCAACGACGTGCGCGATCGGGTCGCACGCGTGCGCAACCTGCTGCCCGATACGATCGACGAGCCCGTCGTTGCCAAGCAGGACGCCGACGCCCGACCGGTCATCTGGCTGGCGCTCTACGGTGAGGGCTACGACCAGGTCGAGCTCACGAAGATCGCGGAGGATCGCGTCAAGGATCGCATCGAGAAGCTGCCCGGCGTCGCGACGGTCATCATCGGCGGGGAGCGACGGACCTCGATGCGAGTCTGGCTGCGAAATCGCCGGCTCGGCGCTCAAAACCTTGCCGTCTCCGACGTCGTGGCTGCGCTGAAGCGGGAGAACGTCGATATCCCCTCCGGTCGCATCGAAGGGTTGGATTCCGAGCTCACGGTTCGAAGTCTCGGTGAAATGAAGACCGTGGAGGAGTACGAGAACCTCATCCTGCGCGCCGACGGAGCGAATCAGGTGCGCCTGGGCGACATCGCGAATATCGAGATCGGGCCGGAGACCGAGCGAAAGAACGTGCGCTTCAATGGGGAGCCCGCGATTGGCCTGGGGGTCGTGAAGCAATCGAAGGCCAACACCCTCTCCGTTGCCGACGCCGTCAACGGCGAGCTGGTTTCGATTCGGAGCGATCTACCCGAGGACCTGACCTTCGAGGTTGCCTTCGACTCGTCGATCTTCATTCGCGAATCGATCGAAGACGTGGGCCTCACCATCCTGGCCGCCGCCGCGCTCGTGGTGCTCGTCATCTACATCTTCCTGCGCAGCATGCGCTCGACCATCGTCCCCGCCGTCGCCATACCGGTCTCGATTCTCGGCGCCTTCGCGGTGCTCTACTTCTTCGGCTACTCCATCAACACCCTCACCTTGATGGGCATCACACTGGCAATTGGCCTCGTGGTCGACGACGCGATCGTCGTGCTCGAGAACATCACGCGTTGGGTAGAAGAGGGCACCGAGCCCTTCGAGGCCGCCCGGCGGGGGATCGAGGAGATTTCCTTCGCGGTGGTCTCCGCCACGGTGGCTTCGGTGGCCGTCTTCCTGCCTCTCGTCTTCTTGACCGATACAGCCGGTCGGCTCTTTCGCGAGCTGGCGGTGACGGTGGCGGCAGCCGTGGCGATCTCCGGTTTCGTCGCCCTGACCCTGGCGCCGATGCTCTGCGCCCGGGTGTTGCGGCCTCAGCGGAGCGAAGGAGGGCTGAAGCGCTTCTTCGCCTCGATGATCGAATCGCTGACCTCCGCCTATGCCTCGGCCCTCGGGACGCTGCTGCAGAGCCCCCTCCTCACGGGCCTGCTGGTCGTGCTGGGGGTGGGATGGGTTCTGGTTGGAGTCTTTCTCTACGGGAACATTGAAAAGGAGCTGATGGCGCAGACCGATCGCGGGTTCTTCTACGTCATCACCGAGGCCCAGGAAGGCGCGACGATCGACTACATGGCTCGCTATCACGATCGGGCCGACGAGATCGTGCGAGGCGTTCCCGAGCTGCGACGCAGCCTCTCCGTCGTCGCCCTCGGGATCGGAAC
>CBDUYG010000175.1:0-6813 GCA_965371385.1 uncultured Myxococcales bacterium
GAAGGTCGGATTGAACATCTTGCTCTGATAGCGGGTCCCGCTGTCGCAGAGCATCGTGACGATCGTATGCCCGGGGCCCATCTGCTTCGCGAGCTTCAGCGCGCCCATGACGTTCACGCCACTCGAGCCACCCACGCAGAATCCGTCGAGCTTCAATAGATCGAAGACGACCGGCAGCCACTCCTCGTCGGGAATCTGGAAGGCTTCATCCACAGGCGCGCCGTCGATGTTCTTCGTGACTCGGCCCTGGCCGATTCCCTCGGTGATCGAGTTGCCCTCGCCCTTCAGCTCTCCGGTCTTGAAATAGCTGTAGATCGCCGCTCCCATCGGATCCGCGAGCGCAATCACGACGTCCTTGTTGCGCTCCTTGAGCGCCATCCCGACCCCGCTCAGGGTGCCGCCCGTCCCCACCGCGCAGATGAACGCATCGACCTTGCCGTCGGTCTGCTCCCAGATCTCCGGGCCCGTGTTCTCGTAGTGGCCCTGACGGTTTGCGGTGTTGTCGAATTGATTCGCCCAGATGGCTCCGTTCTCCTCGGTCTTCGCGAGGTCCTCGGCGAGGCGACGCGAGACGTGGACGTAGTTCTCCGGGTTCTTGTAGGGCACGGCGGGGACCTGGCGCAGATCCGCACCGCACAGGCGCAGCATGTCCTTCTTCTCTTCGCTCTGGGTGTCGGGGATGACGATCACCGTGCGATAGCCCCGGGCATTGCCCACCAGCGCGAGCCCGATGCCGGTATTGCCCGCCGTTCCTTCGACGATCACGCCGCCGGGCCGCAGCTCGCCCTTCTGCTCCGCGTCGAGCACGATCGCGAGGGCCGCGCGGTCCTTCACCGAGCCGCCGGGGTTGAGGAACTCCGCCTTGGCGAGAATCTCGCAACCCGTCAGCTCACAGAGGCGACCCAGGCGAATGAGAGGGGTGTTTCCGATCGTGCCCACGAATCCGTCGCGCGTCTGCATGGGGGGTCTCCTTGTCGAGCTTGCGAGAAGTCATAGTCGAGCTTGCGAGAAGTCCTGGTCGAGCTTGCGAGAAGTCCTGGTCGAGCTTGCGAGAAGTGGTGGTCGAGCTTGCGAGAAGTGCTAGTCGAGCGTGCGAGTTCGAGGTCAAGCGCGTTGGCTGCTCACCGAGACGATCTCGCCGGTCATGTAGGACGAGTAGTCGCTCGCGAGGAAGACCATCACGTTCGCAACCTCCCAGGGCTCGGCCCCGCGCCCGAAGGCCTCACGGGATTCGAGCTCGTCGAGCAGCTCCTGAGGCGTCACCTTGGCGAGGAATTTGTGGGTCGCGATGCTCGGTGCAACGGCGTTGATGCGAACTCCGTGCTCCGCGGCCTCGAGGGCCGAGCAGCGGGTCAGCGCCATCACGCCCGCCTTCGCGGCCGCGTAGTGGGCCTGGCCCTCCTGGGCGCGCCAGCCCAGTACGGAAGCGTTGTTGACGATGACTCCGGCGCCACGCCCCATCATGTGAGGAAGGGCGGCGCGCGTCATGCGGAAGGTGCCCGTGAGGGTGATGTTCATCACGGCGTTCCACTGGTCGTCCGTCATGTCGACCACGTTTACGGTGCCGCCGAGGCCGGCGTTGTTGATCAGCACGTCGAGCCGGCCCAGCTCGGAGATCGCGCCCTGGATGAGCCCCTGGACGTCTGTCTCCTCGGTGACGTTGCAGATGCGGCTCGGCACGCTCTCGTTCGCGAGCTTCTCGAGCTCGGCCACGGCCTCGGCGAGTCGCCGCTCATGAATATCGCTGATCATGACGCGCGCGCCTTCTTCGACGCAGCGTTTCGCGGCGGCGAAGCCGATGCCGGTACCCGCGGCGGCCGTTACGAGAACGGTCTTGCCCGCGAGGAGTCCATGACCCTCGACGTAGGGGGGAGGGGATGTGCTCATGCCTGGGTTCTCCTCTCGAGTCTTCTCTCGAGTCTTTTCATGATGGTTCGGTGCTGTCCCGGGGTGATGGGTCAGGACGGGCGCGGCTCCCGGGGCATCCCGAGGGCGCGCTCACTGATGATGTTGCGCTGAATCTCGTTCGAGCCGGCGTAGATGGTGTCCGAGCGCGTGAAGAGATACATGCGCTGGAGTGGGTTGAGATCGTATGGGGCCGCGTCCGCGATCTCTGAGTGGGCGCCCATCACGTCCATCGCGAGCTTGCCGAGGTCGCGGTGCCAGGTGGCCCAGAAGAGCTTGGTGATCATCGACTCGCGTCCGGGCTCTCCTCCCTCCGCGCCGCTCAACATGCGAAGGGCATTGTAGCGCTGGAGGCGCAGGCCGATCCAGGCGTCCACGATACGCTGACGCATGGCGGGATCCCTGGCCTTGCCGTTGCGCTTGGCGATCTCGATGATGGCCTCGAGCTCGTTGTTGAAGTTCATCTGCTGACCCAGGGTCGAAGCTCCGCGCTCGAACGCGAGCGTTCCCATCGAGACCTTCCAGCCGCCGTTCACATCGCCGACGATATTCTCCTCCGCCGTGCGTGCATCGTTGAAGAAGACCTCGCTGAACTCCGAATCCCCCGTCATCTGCACGATGGGCCGGATCTCGACGCCCTCCTGATCCATCGGGACGAGGAGATAGGAGATACCCCGGTGCTTCGGGCTGGCATCCGGATCGGTGCGGCAGACGACGAAGCACCACTGCGACCAGGCGGCGCCGGAGGTCCAGACCTTCTGGCCGTTCAGCACCCACTCGCCCTCCACCAGCTCTGCACGGGTCTGGACGTTGGCGAGATCCGACCCCGCGTTGGGCTCCGAATATCCCTGGCACCAGATCTCCTCGCCGCTGAGGATCCCGGGCAGGAAGCGCTTCTTCTGCTCGTCGCTGCCGAAGTGGATGAGGGTCGGAGCCAGCAGCCCCTCGCCGATGTGCCCGACCCGGCCGGGCCCTTTGGCGCGCGCGTACTCCTCGTAGAAGATCACCTGTTGGTTGAGGCTGAGATCGCGGCCCCCGACCTCCTTGGGGAAGCCGATGCCGATCCAGCCGTCGGCGCCGAGCTTCTTCTCCCAGGCGTGGCGCTCTTCGAAGAGCGCATGCTCGTCGCCCGGGCCACCGCGGCCCTTCACGGCCGCGAACTCGCCGCTGAGGTTGTCCGCCAGCCATCCGGCGATCTCCTTGCGGAAGGCCTCGTCCTCTTCACTGAAGCGGGTATTCATGCTCTCGGCCCCTCTCTTCTTTTCGACATTCACTCGCCCGCGCGCTCAGGCGCTGCCGAGCCTGGCGATGACTTCGTCGCTGAACTTGCCGAGGATGCTCTTCGCACTCTCGAGATCCGTATCGCCGGAGCCGATCAGCATGCGCTGGACGCCTGCCTGCTGGGCGGCGGTGGCCGAGTCGTAGCTCGCCATGCCGACGGTGCTGAGCTCGATCGCGCCGGGGTCGCGCCCGGCTTCCCGCGCACTCTCTTCGACGATCTTGAATAGGCCGGCCAGCTTTTCGGGGGAACCGCCGAGGGGAAGGAAGCCGTCGCCCAGCCGACCCGCACGGCGGGCGGCAGCGGGGGAGTGGCCTCCGATGTGGATCGGGATGCCGCCCGGCTGCAGGGGCCGAGGGTTGCACTTCACCGCTTCGAATGCGACGTGCTCGCCCTGGTAGCTCGCGACGGGCTGGGTCCAGAGCGCCCGCATGGCCTCGATGTATTCATCGGTGCGTTTGCCGCGGTTGCGGAAGTTCGTCCCGCAGGCCTCGGCCTCTTCCTCGAGCCAGCCGATTCCGGCGCCCAGGATCACGCGCCCACCCGAGAGCGCATCGAGGCTGGCGAGCTCCTTCGCGTAGACGACCGGATTGTGCTGGGGCAGGATCACCATCGCACTGGCGAGGCGCAGGCGGGTCGTCGAGGCGGCGAGGAAGGCGTTCCAGACGATCGGATCGGGGATCGCCGCGTCGGGGATCGGCATGCGGCCGCTGGCCGAGTAGGGATAGCGGGATTCATACTCTGCCGGCATCACCACGTGCTCGACGGGCCAGACCGATTCGAAGCCGAGCTCCTCTACCAGCCTGCCGAAGCCGGCGGCGTATTCGGCCGTTGCGACGGGGGCCGACTGGTAGGCGGGTATGACTCCGAACTTCATCTTCGAGGCTTTCGGGGCGCGGCCAGGGGGCCGCTCACGGGGGTTGTCCAGGTCCGATTGCGGGGGGCGGTACCCGGAGGAGACTGTCGAATTAGTCCTTACATTACGATACGATACGGCCCGAAGCCAGCCCGTGGAAGTGAGGAATTCGCCGCCGAGACAGCGTCTATCAGGTCTCTTCCGGCATGCTGGACGCAGCCCGAGCCCGCTTTTGGTGAGGCGGTCCTGAAGCTCCCCTGGTCCGATACCACGACCCCATTCGCGAAGGAAGCCCGAGCATGGAAAGCACGATCCCCCGACTCGTCCTGGCCGCCGCCGAGCGATTCGGCGACGCCTCTGCGCTCGAGGACGAGGATCTTCGCCTGAGCTTCTCCGAGCTTGCGCAGCAGAGCCTCGAGGCCACCCGGGCCTTCATCGCGGCGGGGCTCGAGCCGGGCGATCGCGTCGGGATCTGGGCGCCGAATATCGGCGAGTGGATCGTGGCCGCGATCGGGCTGCAATCCGCAGGAGGCGTGCTCGTCACCCTCAATACCCGCATGAAGGGCAACGAGGCGAGCTACATCCTGCGCAAGAGCGGCGCACGCATGCTCTGCACCGTGGGCGAGTTCCTGGGCACCGACTATGCCGCGATGCTCGAGGGGCAGGATATTCCAAGCCTCGAAAAGGTCATCAGCTTACGCGGCGAAGCGGCCGGCACGACTTCGTGGCAGGACTTCCTCGCCGCCGGCTCGGCGATCCCCCTCGATGAAGCTCGTGAGCGTGCCATGGCGGTCGAGCCCGACGATCTCTCGGACATCATTTTCACGTCGGGCACTACCGGCAGCCCCAAGGGCGTGATGACCGCCCACGAGCAGAACATCCGCTCCTTCGAGGCCTGGAGCGAGGTCGTGGGGCTGCGCGAAGACGATCGCTACCTGATCGTGAGCCCCTTCTTCCATTCCTTCGGCTACAAGGCGGGCTGGCTCGCGTGCCTGATGCGCGGCTCGACCATCATTCCCCACCTCGTCTTCGATGTTCCCCAGATCCTCGAACGCATCGGCAAGGAGCGGATCAGCATGCTTCCAGGTGCGCCGACGATCTATCAATCGATCCTCGCCCACCCGGATCGCGACAGCTTCGACGTCTCGTGCCTGCGCCTCGCCGTGATGGGCGCGGCCGCGATTCCCGTGGAGCTCGTGCGACGCATGCGCGAAGAGCTCGGCCTCGAGACCGTGATCACGGGTTACGGCCTCACCGAGAGCTGCGGGATCGTGAGCATGTGTCGCTACGACGACGATCCCGAGACGATCGCCAACACCTCCGGGCGCGCGATCCCCGACGTCGAGGTGAGGTGCATCGATACGGAGGGCAAGGAGGTGCCGCGCGGCGAGCCGGGTGAGGTCGTGGTGCGGGGCTACAACGTGATGCACGGCTACTTCGACGACGAGGCCGAGACCGCAGAGACGATCGACGCCGAGGGCTGGCTCCACACGGGCGACATCGCCGTGATGGACGAGCGCGGCTACCTGCGCATCACCGACCGCATCAAGGACATGTTCATCGTCGGCGGCTTCAACTGCTATCCCGCCGAGATCGAGAACCTGATGTTCGACAGCGGCTGGTTCGAGCAGGTGGCGGTGATCGGAGTGCCGGACGAACGCATGGGTGAGGTCGGGATGGCGTTCGTCGTGCCCGCCCCGGGCCACGACCTCACGCCCGAAGGCGTCGTCGCCTGGTGCCGGGAAAACATGGCGAACTACAAGGTGCCGCGCGTCGTCGAGGTCGTGGACGCGCTGCCCACCAACGCCTCGGGAAAGGTGACGAAGTTCGTGCTGCGCGACCGCGCAGCGGCGGCGAGGGGCTGAAGGACTGAAGGGTTGCCGGACCGAGAGGCGAAGCCGACGACTCGAACGCGATGTTGGGCAAAGGGGAGTTGAGGATGCTCGAAGCGAGGACCCTGTGGGAGTTGATCGAGAAGCGAGCCGAGGCCACACCCGATGGACTCTTCGCCGTCGATGAAGACGAGCGCAGGCTCAGCTTCTCTGAATTCAAGATCGAGGCGGAGAAGTGCGCGGCCGGGCTGATGGAGCTCGGGGTCGGGGAGGGGACGCCGGTCTCGTGGATTCTGCCGAGCTGGCTCGAAGCCCTCGTACTCACGGCCGCGCTGGCGCGCCTGGGCGCCGTACAGAACCCCATTCTTCCCATCTACCGCCATCGGGAGGTGGGGTTTGCGCTGAAGCAGACGGGCGCACGGCTCGTGGTCGTGCCGGGAACCTTTCGCGGCTTCGACTACACCGCGATGGCGAACGAGCTGGCCACCGCTCTGCCCGGACTTCAGGTGCTCGAGATCGATCGGGACCTGCCCCAGGGCGATCCGAACTCGCTCCCCGCACTCGCCCGTCTCGCACGGGGTGACGAGGCTCCGGTCCGCTGGATCTTCTACACGTCGGGCACGACCGCCGATCCCAAGGGCGCGCGCCACACGGACGATACCGTCATGGTGGCGGCGCGCGGACTCGTTCGGGTCTGCGAGATGGACGAGAACGACCGGATCGCGCTCGTCTTCCCCGTTACCCATGTGGGCGGCGCGGGCTGGATGATGGCGGGGCTGCTGGTCGGCGCGGCCCAGATCGCGATCGCGGTCTTCGATCCGAAGACGACCGTCTCCGTCCTCGCCCGTCACGGCGTCACCCAGGCGACGGCGGGAACCGCGTTTCATCAGGCCTATCTCGAAGCGCAGCGTCAGAACCCCGGCGCGCCCCTCTTCCCCGAC
>CBDUYG010000176.1:0-6794 GCA_965371385.1 uncultured Myxococcales bacterium
TCGCCGCCCACCATGATGGTGAGCGCTCCCGTCTCGGCGCCCACCTGTCCGCCCGAGACCGGCGCGTCGAGGAAATCGACCTGGCGCTCCCGGGCAGCGCTGAAGATCTCGCGGGCGAGGCCCGGGGAGACCGTGGTGTGATCGATCAGGCACGACCCGGGACGCATTCCCGCGAGCGCACCCTCGGGTGCGAGGACTACCTCGCGCAGGTCGTCGTCATTGCCTGCGCATACGAATACCGCCTCCGCATCCGTGGCGGCTTCCGCAGGAGTCGCCGCGCCGGCGGCTCCCGCCGGCGCCCCAGCCTCGAACTCGTCCAGCCAGGCGCGGGCACGCGCCTGGCTTCGGTTGTAGACACGAACGCGATATCCGGCTCGGGCCAGATGGCCCGCCATCGGATATCCCATCGTGCCCAGACAAAGGAATGCAACTCTCTGCAACTCCGCTCCCATGGCTCCATCCTCCGGGCTCTACCGCCGATGCCTCGCTCCGGGCCTCGCTCCGGGTCCCTTTCTCGGGACCTCTGCGGCCAACCCGACGTGATCTCGGGCAGATGAACCGTCAACCCTTCCTGAGCGAGGGCGAACGCGACCGCGCAGTCCACGGCGCCACCGCCGATGATGAATGCGTCGGATCTTCCATGTTTCGAGGCCGGGTCACTGCGGTGGATTCTAGAAGACCCATTGCCAGCCGGTCGAGACCGTCCAATCGCGATTGAGCTGGGGTCCGTCCAGATCCTGGAGAACGGGCCACATGGCTTCGACCGACAGGCGCTGCTCACCGAAGAAGGGCAACGCCAATGTCAGTCCAGGGCCGATGTCCACGTGATCCCCGCCGCGCAGGTATCCATCGGAGGCGGGGTTGGCGGGCGGGCCGAAGGTCCGGTTGCCGCGAATATTGTTCTGATGGGCCCAGCCGAACCGGACCCCACCGCTCAGCCAGCTCGTCAGGCCCTGGGTGAGCCAGGCGGTGATCCCATAGCGTGGGCCGATGCGATAGCCGTGATCGTTGGTGCCCATGTGCGTGGCCACCGTGCCTCGCACCCCCCAGCCCGTGTGATGCCAGTAGCCGTGATAGGTGAGCGCCGCCAGAAAGCTCCATGTGCCGTCACCGATCTGCATGTCGTAGGGGAGCGGACGGCCAAATTCGTCGCGGTAGCGGATACTGCCGGTCGGGGCGCTGAAGCCCATTGCGACCTGAAGCACCTCCCGATTCTTTTTCATGAAAGGGACGAGGGCCTGGATCCGCAGATCTCCAACCCCCGTGGCCTCGGTCGCGTAGCTGTCACCCTGCCAGGGGTCGAGCAGGGCGGTGTTGCTTCGATTCTCGACATAGGGAATGTCGAGCGCCAGGGTGAGGCGCGACCAGGGAGCCCAGCGCAGACCGAACGTGTGTACATCGGCAGTCTGGTCGATCGGCACTTCCAGGTAGTCGAAGTTGTCGTCGATTTCGGCGATCGACACCTTCTCCCGATCAATCCGATTCCCGTCCCACTCGATGCGGTCGTAGCGATACGAGACGGCCCACTCGCCCTTCCCGAGCGGCTCGAGGAACTCGATTCCGAGGGGCAGAGGGGGACCTGAAGATGGAGCGGCGGCGGCCGCCGCAGTTGCGAATGAGGCGAGCAGGACGAGCGATAGGAACCCGGGAGTCCGGAATCGTGCGGCGAGCACTGCCGTCAGGCTGTCCCACGCATTCGACTCGGCGGCGCGCGCATTAGCCTGTCCACGTGGCATCGCTTGCACGGCCCGCAAGCTAAACGAAAGGCGCCTCGCAATCAACCTGCAATCAACCCGTCCTCCCGCCTTCCCGCCGACCTGCGCTCAATACCGCGAGCTTCGCAGGTCCTCCAGGTAGTCGGCCTCGAGCTTCGCCGGCAGCTTCCCATAGCTGCGACGGAACGATCGCTCGAGATCGGCTGTGCGTGTCAGGTCGCGGCAGAGGTCGCGCAACCGGCGATCTCCATGGACTCTGGTCAGATACTCGAAGAAGCCGAAGGATTGGAGGTAGGCGGCACGCGCGGCCTCCGGGCCGAGGTGGCCGAAGCTGCCTGTGCTGAGATCCGCCAGGCTGAAGAGCTCGCCCGCGCGTGCTCGTGAGGCGAGGGCGCTCAGCTCTCGCGCCGTGAGCCTGCGACGGCCCAGGGAGCGGGCCTCGAACCACTCGGCCACGCCTTCGTTGAACCAGGCCGGCAGATACATCGATCCGAGCTCCGAATCGAAGGCCGCGTGCACGAGCTCGTGATGCAGAACGGCGATCAGGGAATCGCTCAGGGATGTGGCGCCGCGAATGTGCACGGTTCCGCCATAGAAGCCCGCAGCGGGGAAGCGGAAGATCCCGGCGAAGCGAGCGTCGAAGATCCGCGGATCGTGGATCGTGACGGTGATTTCGTTCCGCGGGCGAATTCCGAGCAGCTCCTCGAGACTTCGGAACGCGGTTTCGAGGGTCTCGAGGACGTCGAGCTCGAATCGTCGCGAGCCGTAGAGCCCCGAGGTTCGATCGATATCCACATCCTGATAGAGCACGAAGTGCGAGGAGCTTCGCTCGTCGTACTCACCGTCCGCTCCGCGGCCGGCGCTGGCGATGGGCGACATCAGGACGCACGAGAGAAGAACCAGACAAGCCGGTCGTCGGGAGCGCGTGAAGAGAGACGATTCGCCCCGACCCGAGCGCCGGAACGGCGCCCCGTACTCCAGCCACCCTGCCTGCCCGACCTGATCACTCCGCGCTTTCCAGCTTCGCATCCGCGCCTCGATTCTCCGGGATCTCACACTCGGCAATCTACCGGCTCGTGATGCGTTCCCACGCACCGTCCCGCTTCGGAGAGTCGCCGCTGCATCCCGCATTGTCTCGCTGGGTCCCCGCCGCGCGAGCGACGGTTCCACTCCGCCTCGAAGCAGCGCGGGCGGCGAGGTCGATCCGCCTCTCAGTATTGCATGCTGTCCGATGCGATGCCCTCGTCGGCGAGCAGCCGGATTCCCTTCGGGATCGCCGCTGCGTCACGCGGGCGTGTCCAGGGCCACGAGGCTGCCATGAGCCGGGTGTTGGAGCCGGTAGCGGGGTGTCGGCGGATCGCGGAAGCGATCAGTAGAGACCGCCCGAGAAGTACTTGGCGGCCGCCTTCGCGGCGGACTTCACGATCTCACGCGCCTGGGCCATCACCTGCGCGGCCCGGGTCTCCAGCCCCCACTGCGGGCAGAGCCGATAGCGGCGATTACTGAGCCGGGTCATCTGGGCTTCGGTCGCCCGCTCCCAACTCGCGTTGTTGCGCTGGCGGGCCATGTCCGCCACGCCCGAGTAATGCTGGAGTTGCTTGGTGAGCTGCCGGCACTGGCCGAAGTGATGCTTGCTCTCACGAGCACCCGCGATACTCGGCGTGAGAAAGAGCGCGATCAAGATCGCGAGCGTTATCTTGCGCATGAATCCCCTCCCGGTCGAGAAGAGCGACTGGGTCTCCCCCATTGGATCGGCCCTTCTTGCATGCGAGTGAAGGACAATTTCGACGGGAGCGAGCGGGCGGAATGGGAAGCCTCGCGCCCGAATCGAAGATTCCGCCGGACCTTCACCCGGCTCGAAGGGAGCCGCGGGGCCGAACGATCCATGGAGTTCGACGCGAGGGCGGTTGGAGCGCGTCAGCCGTGAGCGCTCTGCTGCGGGCGGCGACGGCGCTGCAACTCTCGGAACCAGCTCACTGCGTCGATCCTGGACGTACCTATAGGGTGGCGACGATATGCTCGATCGCCCGGTGGGCGAGCGCCATCCCGGTGAACATCGGATTCACCGAGGGACAACGGGGGAAAATCCCGGTGTCGGTAATGAAGAGGTTCTCGACGTCGTTGGAGCGGCCGAACTCGTTCACGACTCCGAGCTTGCGATTCCCATGCATGCGCGTCGTGCAGAAGGCATGATTCCCGACACAGACCAGATCCCGAGCGCGCACCGTACCGTCGTTGAGTTGCCGGGCCTCATCGAGCGAGTACATCTCGGTCGGCTTTCCGAGCACTCCCGGGATGATCTTGCGAGCGCCGGCGGCGAAGAGGACCTCGGCGAGGATCCAGAGGGAGCGCGTAAGGAGCGTCACATCCTCGGGATGCAGGTGCCAGGTGAGCCGGGGATCCATGCTGTTGAATCTCGGCCTCACGGTCCCGAGGGAGCGATGGGTGCTCGCGATTGCGTCCCAGTTCACCAGATAGGGGAGATCCTTGAGCCTCTCCAGTAACGAGTGGCCGAAGCCCGGCATGCGCACGGCCGCGACCGCCGGCGGTGCCCAGAGCGACTCGAGCTTGATTCCCTCGTCGAGGAACTGCAGGGATTGATAGCCCTGGGTCGCGCCGAACTGGGGGTCGACGGGGTCAGGGAAGATACCTGCGATCGCGACTCCGGGATGGAACTGAAGGTTGCGGCCGACCTGCCTGGACGAATTGGCGAGATTCCCGCTCTTGCGAAGCAGCACGGGCGTCGCCATGCAGCCCGCAGCCAGCACGACGACCCTGGCACGCACGCGAAAGTGATGACTCGGTCGGCCGCTGAAGGGCTCGACCACCTGCCCCTCGACCCCGGTCACCTTCTTCCCCTCCCGTATCACACGCTGTACCTGGAGCGAGGTAAGCACGCGCGCGCCGAGCCGCATGGCAGCGGGTACATAGCTGATGTCCATGCTCTGCTTGGCACGCATGCGACAGCCCGTGAAACACTCGCCGGTACCGCGGCAGCCGCGCACGTTTCTCGAAATCGGCTCACTCGAATATCCGAGGGCGTCGCAGCCCTCGCGCATCAGGAGATTTCGTCGCCCGAGGACGTTCTCCGGAGTCGGCGCAATGCCGAGAAACTCCGCCACGGCATCGAAGTGCGGCTCGAGATCCTTGCGGCTCGTATGCTCGAGATCGTAGAAGGTCTGCCACGCATCGAAGATGAAGTCGGGAGGCCGCACGCAGATCGCCGAGTTGACGAGGGACCCGCCGCCCAGGGCGATCGCCTGCATCGTGGGCATCACGGTGCCGCCGGTGCGACGAAGACCGCCCTCCCGCATCGTGCGGGACATCGAAATGCTGCCATCGAAGCGAAAGTCGGCGGGGGTGAAAGGCGGCCCCTCTTCGATCAGGATCACGTCCTTGCCCGCGGCCGCCAACCCGTGGGCAACGATCGCGCCACAGGGCCCCGAGCCCACCACCACCGCATCCGCCTCCTCGCTGAAATTGGACGCATATTGCGAATACACCCGGAGCCGTTCGCGCGACTCACTGAGTCCGGGACCTCCGCTCATTCGACCTCGCCCGCAAAATCCGGATGGAGGGGGCCATCGAGGTCGATGGGCACGCCGTTGCTCGGAGGGGTGAGATCCCGGTCCCGCAACGGATTGTCGTCAGGATGGGATCCGATCTCGGGATAGAGCAGATCGGCCTCACAGATCGGACTCTTGATATCGTAAGGTGCAACGTGCAGGAATCGCATCACGTCCGGGTGCCCGAGGTATCCCAGCGTGAGCACCGCGCGCAGGGCCATGAAGAGCAGGGGACGAACGAAGAAGCGGCTCTCCGTCCAACCCTGCAGCACGGCGATCCGCTGCTTGCGCCCGAGGGACGAGAAGCGCCGAAAGCCGGTGATCCCGGGCGCGGGAAAGAAGATCGTCGCCTGCTCGACCAGCAGGAAGAGCGCGCGAATCTGCCAGCGCAGGCGTGGTTGAAGAGATTCGAGAAAGCGATCGACATAGCCCGGCAGGTCGGACTCCTCGCCCGAAATCGGGATCGCACCACCCGAGGGAAACATCACGTCCGCCGTGGCATCCAGAAACGCCACCTCGCGGGGGGCCAGAACGACGAGATTCCTCTCGGGCACGGGATAGCCGAACCGAAAGCGACGCACGGCCAGGAGCGTCACTCCCGCGATGGCGATCCACCAATACACGCGGATATGATAACGGCTCCGCACGGAAGAGCATGCGCTCCCCCCGGTGCGGCAATGCCTTACAATCTCATGGTTCCCGTCATCCTCGCAGCGGATTCCAGGGCGACGGATCGCTCGGGCCGACCACGACGAGGCCTGGCCCGAACTTCAGGAGGAAACGCTCGGAGGACGATGAGCAAGGGACGTGTCAATCGCCTTCAGTTCCTGCGTCGTTGCTCCGAAACACATGGGCAACTGGCAAGATTCAGGAGAGGTATCGTCATGATCGATCGACTTCGCAGCGTCACCGCCACCATCTGCATCCTCGCCATGCTGTCCGGTGTCGCACTTCCCAGCCTGGCTGCGGCCGAGGGTGGAGCCGATATGACGAGTACCTACGTCATTTCGTCGGAGAGTGCCGCCAATGACATCTCCTCGTGGCCAGCCTTCGACGTGCTCTTCCTGCGCCCCCTTGGCTTCGGTGCCCTGGCTCTGGGCGCGGGACTCTTCCTCATTTCTGTGCCGCTGGTTCTGATTACCCGTCCGACCGAGATTGGAAAGCCGCTGGACACCTTTATCATGCAGCCTGCGCGCTACGTCTGGGTCGATCCGCTCGGCAGCCACTGATCCCAGCTCTGATTCATGACGGTCCGGCCATGCCACGTTTCGCGGTGTGGCCGACTTCGTTCCGGCACCCGCTGGACGGGACCTCGGAAGCCCATCCGGCCAATAGCAGATACACCGGCCCGGGATGACCAGCGATCCGGCTCATTTCAGCCTGTGCGACAAGGTCGCCAGCCTCGCCTGGAGCCTGGCGCTCGAGTTCGGAGACCGGAACTCACGCTTCCACGCCATCGCGCCCGATGTCGTTCTCACCCCGGGCACCGGAGAAATCGAAGTCGCGACGCCCC
>CBDUYG010000177.1:0-6711 GCA_965371385.1 uncultured Myxococcales bacterium
TTCCGGTGGCAGCAGCGCCGACCTCCATCTCCCGAGCTCCCGCTCTCCGATTACTCTATGTAGCCAAGTGCACGCAAGCGCTCCGTGTCTGCTGCCTGGTCGGCGTCGTCGAGCTCGACGGCTCGCTTGCGCGCGAGCTGATGACTCAGCTCGTCGATACGTGCGCGATGCCGAGCCAGAACCTCGGGGTGCTGGCGGGCCCGATTTCTCGTCTCGCCGGGGTCGGCCTCGAGATCGAAGAGCAATTCCTGGCGCCCATCGCGGGGCCAGATACTCTTGAAGCGTCCCTTGCGATAGATCCTGTACTCCTCCTCACCCACGAAGAAGTCTTCTACCGGAATCTCGGGCTCACGTGCTTCCAGGCCGGCGATGCGCCGAATCAGACCGGCTACGTCCGTGCCCCTGAAAGGCGTCGACACGTCCAGGGCGAGGTGTGGGGCAACGATCAGGGGTACGCGCAGAACCGGCTCGTAGGAGGGGTTGCCCAGATGACCGTGCCGAGCCTTCAGCGGATGAGGCTCACCCAACGCCTCGCCGTGGTCGGAGGTCAGGATTACGCAGGCATCGTCGAGAAGCCCCTCGCGATCGAGTTCCACGAGGAGCTCACCGACCCGGCGATCCTGGATCTCGACGCTCCTGGCATACGATCGGCGCAGCAGCTGCCAATCATGCGCGTCGAGGAAGTGGACGTAGAGAAAGAATCGATCCCCCGGGCGCTTGGCCAGGACCTCGGCGACCGCCAGATTCACGTTCTCGCCGCGCCTCGATTCGGCGTGCTCCTTCTTGCTGTGCTGGCGTAGGCCCCCGCCCGGGATCAGTCCGACCTCCCGCCATCGATCGAACCCCTGGGCGAACCCGGCCGGGCGAAAGAGCAGCGGATTCGCCGTCACACCGGCCGTCCAATAGCCCGCAGCTTTCAGATCCTCCGATAGTGTCGTCACGGCTCGAGGCAGGCAGCCTTCGTCCCCGGCGCTCCGAAAGCGCGCCATGCCGCAGCGATTGCCGCGATTCCAGGCGAGCGAACGCTCGGGATTTCCGGTCTCGAGGCTCGGCGTCAGGCCTGTGAAGAGCCCTCCCATCGACATCGAAGTCTGGTGAAAGGACGACGTCACATGGGGGAATACCTGGCCGCGCTCGGCCAGAGCATCGATGGCCGGCGTCTCGAGCGATCCACCATACGCGCCCAGACGGTCGGCCCGAAGCGTGTCGACGACGATCAGGATGATGCGTTCGGGCGGCGAATCGCCGACCTCGCGGCTCCCGCAGGCGGCGATGAACGCGACCAGAAGCACGAGCGGGAGCGCGGTCCAGCGAGTCATGCGGCGAGCATAGAAGATTGGTGCGAGTAGGCACCCTGGAGCGGCAGCTCTGCCCACCGGGTGAGTGAATCGGGTCGCTTTGCCGGGGCTCTTCGAGTTCGTGCGGGGTCGCCCGCCTGGGCTTCGGGAAATCCTCTCGACCCGTGGAGGGTTCCCCCCGCTATTGCTGCGCTTCGGCGCATTGCTCCGGCAGCCCGGAGCGGCGTCTGGGGATTGACCGGGGTGTTCCGCTGACGCGATTGGGTGTAGACTGGGTAGACGAGTTACGAGTATGGAGGACTACGTCATGCTTCATCGTCCACTCTCCCTGCTCCGCTTGATTCGGGTCCCCGCCGCCGCTCTTTTCTGCACCCCCTTCTTCATCAACACTCTCGTTTCGTGCGACGGCGGGGATGCTCCGGCGACGGGAGCATTCAGTGGGCCCGAAACCGTCGCGGATTCGCCTCCGCCCGATTTTGCCGGGGTCTACCGCGTCGCGGGCAGGACCGTCGAGATCGAGAGCGGCGCCTCTCGCGAGATCGTGGGCCTCGTCGTCCTGCGCGAGGACCAGGGTGAGTACAGCACGAATTTCGATCTCTCGACGGGATTCAAGGGCAAGGGGAACGATCCAGGCGTTTCGGTCGA
This sequence comes from uncultured Myxococcales bacterium, assembly GCA_965371385.1. Classification (GTDB taxonomy): domain Bacteria; phylum Myxococcota_A; class UBA9160; order UBA9160; family UBA4427; genus CBDUYG01. Next base: position 1,944 of record CBDUYG010000177.1, read on the forward strand.
GGTGGTCGGGCGAGGCACCGGCCGGGTGGACGAGGACGACACCTTGAGAGGTACGGCCCGCACCCAGCTCGTGCGGGCGGCGATTCCCGGTGTCGACGCCAGGTTCGCCTTGTTGCCTCGGATCGTGGGGCCCCGCATCGTGTCCTCGACCGTTGCCCGGATCCGGCCGGATGGCGCTCTCGTGGTAGAGATCGAGAGCACGGCCGAATCGGGAGAGAGCTACGCCGCCACCCGCACGACGGTCATCGGACATCGGGTTGGCGAGATCGGCAGCCCGCTGGGGCTTCCGGCCGTCGGGTCGGGGCCGCCTGGGCAGGATTGACCCGGCGCGCTGCAGGTCTCAGCCCGAATCCTTCGATCGGCTCAGGATGACGACCGGTATCTGGCGCGAGGTCTTCTCGGCGTAGTGGGCGTAGCGTGGGTTGTACTCGACGAGGGCGGGCCAGAGTCGGGCGCGCTCTTCCGGGCCGGCGAGCCGCGCTTCCACGTCGAAGCGTTCGGCCATGACCTGAACCTCGGCCGTGGGTTCGGACTGGAGATTGAGCCACCAGGCAGGATCCCGCGGAAGTCCATTGTTGGAACCCACGATCACCCAATCTTCGGCGTCCTTCAGGTAGGGAAGAGGGCTGGTCCGCGAAAGCCCGGACTTCCGCCCGCGGGTCGTGAGTAGGAGCAGGGCAAGCCCCGGCAAGCGACCGCCCAGGATCCCCCCGGTCGCGCGATAGACCGAGCCGTGCATCCTTCCGAACCACTGCCAGTTGGCCATCTGCGCGTGCCCTCCCGGATCGCAACGAGCCCGGTCATCGAACCCTACCCGCGATCATGGTAGCTTCCTTCTCCCAAGATCGGAGCAGCCGCCATGACCTCCACTGTGACCTCCACTGTGACCTCCACCCTGTCCTCCACCCACCCCAGACCCATCAGCGACGAAGAGCGCCGGCGTTACGAGGACGACGGCTTCCTGGTCGTCCGCGGCTTGTTCGGCTCCGACGATCTCGACGCCTGGAACGAGCGCTTTCTCGCGATCGTGGACGGAGAGGTGGAGCCGGCCGAAGACATGCTGGTGATGCGGGATGTGATGGTCGTGAAAGGGGCCGTGGATCCCGAAGAGCCGCGAGCAGCGATCGCGAAGATTCAGGACTTCCACAACGACGCCGTCCTCTTCGAGGGCTACGCAAAGCATGCCCGCCTTCTCGAGTGGGTCGAGGCCTTTGTGGGACCCGATATCAAGTCGATCCACAACATGCTCATCAACAAGCCGCCCGGCGTCGACGGTCGCCATCCCCTGCACCAGGATCTCCTCTATTTCCCCTTCCGCCCCGCCGATCGGATCGTCGCGACCTGGACCGCGCTGGAGAGGTGCAATCGAGAGAATGGATGCCTGGTTGCGGTCCCCGGAAGCCACAAGGGGGAGCTGCTCGAGCACGGCAACCCCGACTGGGAGTATCTCAACCTCGCCTACTTCGGGGCCAGGGGAGTCGGGGCGCACGCGGATCGCGTTCATCTCGAGATGGAGCCCGGCGATACCGTGTTCTTCCATCCCCTGCTGCTCCACGGCTCGGGCGTGAACCGCAGTGACGGGTTCCGGCGGGCGATTTCGTGCCACTATGCGAGCGCGAGGTGCCGGCTTCTCCCGGAGCTGGCGCATCTTCCCCGCCGGCCCTACCTGCTGATTCGCGGACGGGAGTATGACGGCGATTTCATCTGATCCCGGCGTGACCCTGCCTGGATCTCTCAGGGCTCCAGGACCAGGGTGCGCCAGAGGATGTAGCTCGCGTAGAGGACCATCAGCGCCGCACCTTCGTAGCGAATGATTCTGCGGTTGTGGGTGCGCGCGGTGAAGAGCAGTACCAGCGAGAGGACCGCCGATGCGGCGATGTCCATGTAGCCCATCGGGGGTATGGGGACCGGGCGTATGACCGACGTCACTCCCAGAACCAGGAGCGTGTTGAAGATGTTCGAGCCGACGATTCCCCCGACGGCGATCTCCGACTCGCCGTGCCGAACGGCCGCAAGACAGGCGACGAGCTCGGGCAGGCTGGTTCCCACCGACACCAGGGTGAGACCGATCACCACCTGGGAAACTCCCAGGGCCTCGGCGACTCCGACGCCCCCCTGAATCGTGAGATGGGCGCCCCAGACCAGGGCCCCGAGACCCAGGACCGAGAGCAGGATGTCGCGCCCGGGATTGAACTCCGCGCTCGGGCTCTTGTCCGCGACCTCGGGGGGGAGCACGCTCTCCCCCGCGTTGCGCTTGCGCAGCAGGTCGCCCGCCGTGTAGTAGAGGAAGACGAAGAAGAAGAGCAGGAGCAGGATTCCGTCGCTGCGGGAGAAGACATTCCTGGTCAGGCCGAGGAGGGCATCCGCCGCCATCACGCCGGCTGCCGTGATCGAGAGCAGCATCATCGGAAGCTCGCGACGGACGACGATGTAATTGATCGGAAGTGGGCGCAGCACGGCCGAGAGGCCGAGGATCAGTCCGATGTTGGCGATGTTGGAGCCGAAGATGTTGCCGAAGGCGATATAGCCGGCATCGCGAGTCGCCGCATTGATGCTGACGGCGAGCTCCGGAGCGCTGGTGCCGAAGGCCACGACCGTGAGCCCGACGGCCAGAGGAGAGACACCGAGCCCCCGGGCAAGGGAGGCTGCGCCTTTGACCAGACCTTCGCCCCCAATCAGGAGAATCGTGATGCCGGCGGTCGTGATCAAGAGGTCGTAGAGCATGGATTACCGGCCGAGAGCGTAACACGGGCCGGCGTGTTTGCCGGGGTCGGCGATCGCTTCAGCCCGCCCAATCGACGAAAATCGGTGAGGACCAGGCGCGTTCCTCGGACTCCGACAGGCAATCGCCGAGATCGTTACCCGGAGTTCCGCAGCGCCTCACCGCCGTGCACCTCCCGAGCTCATCGCGCACACAGCCGAGCGGGTCGGCGTTGATGGTCGGGCTCGTCGCCTCGATCGCTCGCACGTAGTAGAGGGTGTCGCGTGCCGACTCCATGAATTCGGCGTCCACGAACTCGACCCGGCATCCCTCGGGCCTGCCGTCGCACTCGAAGACCCGCCAGGGATCCTCGATCAGCTGGCCGAGGGGCTCATTCTCACTGATCTGGGGACGAATGCGGACGACCTCGATCCGCGTGATGGATCGCCGCTCGTCCGAGGGGTGATAGCACTCGCCTTTGCAGAGGTGTTCGATGTCTTCGGCGCTGAGGGCCCGGGTGGCGCTGTCGGGGCAACCGGGCTTCTGCTCGAAGGATCCGACGGCGCGGACTACGAAACGCGGGATTCCGGTCATGCGGATGCTCGAGCCCATCGGAATCCTGGCGTCGGCCACGCGGCCGGCCGGCTCCGGGACGAGGTCGAACCAGAGCAGGATTCGGGGTCCCGACGTGGCGTAGACCTCCCTTCTCTCGAGGGAGTCCCAGATGTCGGCTCGGCCGCGTCCGGCCGAGTGCGCCGCAATCAGGCCTCCGGTCATGAAGAACGAGGATTGCCGCTCCAGCTCGACCAGCTGAAATGGCCGCAGGCGGGTGGTCGCAATATCGAAGGGGACCGGGGTCGATAGCTTGTCACCCGGGTCGACGTCCAGGAACGTCGGGGCAGAGGTCAGGTTGCGCGACTCGCTCATCCCTCGGCGATGGATCTCCTTGTATCCGGTGCCCGGGCGCGCGAAATGATTGTCGCTCGAGCCGATGAAGCCGAAGCGAAAGCGCTCCGGTCCGCCGGCCTCGCTGAAGTTCCGGATCGCCATCATGTACTGCACGGAGCTACCCGGGCGGTGGTTGAATGGCGGGAGGAAGCAATCGGTGCACTGGCCGGCGTCGAGCCAATCGTCCGGCGATTCGCCCGAAACGACGTGGTGCATCGCGACGCCGCTCGCCGCGGCCAGCTTTCGGGTTTCGTCGGCTCGAGATTCACACTCGTCGGCCGGGAGATTTTCGGCGAGGCAGCGCTCGAAGATGATCTCACCCGCGCGCCAACAACTCGGGGTGTAGTGGGCGCTGGGAAGGGGACACAGAGCCTGCTCGGGGGACGCACCCTCGACCGCGCGCCAGTCCCGATACTCCTCGGCGTTTCCATGGCCGGAGAAGATTTCGACCAGGGTCTGCCGCTTGGGATCGTGCTGAGCTTGACTGAGCTGCTTCGACCAGGTCGAGCCGGGGGGTGTGTACATACCCCACGAGGTGCCATGGGGAATCACGATCGAATCGAATCCCCAGTCGTCGAGCTTTCGAAAGAGCTCGCCGGGAGTTGCGGCGCTCTCGGCACAGTCCAGGGGAAGCTCCCTCACCGGGACGCCCTCCGGACAAGAAGCAACGTCCTTGCGCTCGGCGAGGAAGCGCGCGAAGTCCTGCATACGCTGACCTCCGCCCGAGAGGCCCAGTAACCCGCGCGCAACGATTCCCGGTCCTGCCAGTGCCGCCTGGGCCTGGCCGGTGCTCGCGATCGGCCGGGTGGGGATCTCATCATCGTCGAGCCCTGCGATCACGACGTTCTTGTGCCCGTAATGGTCCTCGGGCGTCGTACCCACCTGGGTCCACTCCCAGCCCAGGAAAGCCACGGTGTCCGGCAGCTCGCTCCCGGTCAGCTCGTTGCACTGGCGAATGCTCTCGATCGTTTCGTTCCACTGGCGGGGCGTGAGTCCCTCCGCGTGATCGTTGATCGACCAGAAGTCGAGTGTGGAGCAGTAGCGGGCGAAGTCGCAGGCATCGGCGGGCGGATGCGAGCCTTCTCCCTGGGAGATCGGCAGGCTCAACATGAAGGCGTC
>CBDUYG010000178.1:0-6695 GCA_965371385.1 uncultured Myxococcales bacterium
GCCGTCGTGCAGCCCGGGCTCGTGAACCTGGATCTCTCCCTGGCGGTCGCGAAGCATGGGCTCTACTACGCGCCCGATCCGTCGAGTCAGCAGGCCTGCACCATCGGGGGCAACGTGGCGGAAAACTCCGGCGGCCCCCACACCCTGAAGCACGGTGCTACAACCGATAGTGTCAGGGCCCTCGAGGTCGTGATGCCCGACGGCGAGGTGATTCGCTTCGGCACGGCATCGGGCTACGGAGCTGGCTACGACCTCGTGGGGGCTCTCACGGGCAGCGAGGGGACGCTCGGCATCATCAGCGAGATCACGGTGGAGCTGCTGCCGATTCCCGAGGGCGTCGAGACGCTGCTCTGCATCTTCTCCAGCGTCGTCGATGCCTGCCATGCTGTGAGCGGAATCGTTCGCAGCGGCCTCGTGCCCGCCGCTCTCGAGATCATCGACCGCCGCACCGTCGAAGTCGTCGAGGCGAGCGCCTACGCGGCCGGTCTGCCGCTGGAGGCGGGGGCCGTGCTGCTGGCGGAGCTCGACGGTGCTCGCGCCTCCCTGGTCGAGCAGGTCGAACGGGTGCGCGAGCTGTGCAGGGAAGCGGGAGCCAGCGACGTTCGCATCGCCAGGGATGAGGCTGAGCGAGCGCTCTTCTGGAAGGCTCGCAAGGGCGCCTTCGGCGCGATGGGTCGACTGGCGCCGGATCTCTACGTGCACGACGCCGTCGTGCCACGCGCGCGTCTCCCCGAGATTCTCGCGAAGGTGAGCGAAATCGGCGAACGCTATCGCCTGACTCTCGCCAACGTATTCCATGCAGGGGACGGCAACCTGCACCCCATCATCTCCTTTGATCGCCGGGACGAGGATGAGCTTGCGCGCGTGCTCGCCGCGGGAGCCGAGATCCTCGAGGCCTGCATCGCCGTGGGTGGCGTGCTCACGGGGGAGCACGGAGTCGGAAAGGAGAAGCAAGAGTTCATGAGCCTGCTCTTCAGCGACGAGGATCTGGCTGCGATGCTGCGCCTGCGCAGGGCCTTCAATCCCGACAGTGCCTGTAATCCGGGCAAGATCATCCCGATCACCCGGGTCTGCGTGGAGTCGAGCCCCGCCGCGCGAGGCCAGCTCGATGAGTTGATTTCGTGAGCGAGAGCCCCGAAGAGCGCATCGCCGCCCTGCGATCCGACTTTGCCGGACTCCCATGGAGCGATGCCCGGGAGTTCGATCTCGAGGGTCATTCTTTTGCTGCCCGCCTCGAGCCGGTAGACGAGGAGTCGCTCGGCGCGGTGCTCACCGCAGCGGGAGAGCGGGCGCTCTCGTTTCTGATCCGTGGCGCAGGGAGCCGGATCGCGGTCGCGAATCGTGCGCGCGGTGCCGACCTGCTGCTCTCGACCCGTGGATTCGCGGGCGTTCGCAGCTTCGAGCCCGACGACGGTGTGATCGAGGTTGGGGGAGGCACCGGCCTGGCGGAGATCCGAGCGGCGCTGGAGGGAAGTGGGTGGGAGCTTCCCCTGGATCCGGCGGGGGCCGGCTCGACGGCCGGCGGCGTCGTGGCGAGCGCCGCCACGGGACCCCGAAACCTCGGCTTCGGGCCGGTGCGCCGTTCGGTGCTCGGGCTCGACGTCGTACTCGCGACCGGAGAACGAACGCGCTGCGGCGGCCGGGTGGTCAAGAACGTGACGGGCTACGACCTGGCGAAGCTCTATACGGGCTCGTTCGGAACCCTGGGAGTGATCACCGGGGCCTGGCTGCGGTTGCAGCCGAGTCCGCGCCATCTCGAGATTCGTGTTGCCGAGTTCTCCGAGACCTCGGCCGCGATCCGACTCGGTATCGAGGCGAGCCGGCGCAGCTCGGCGCGGGCCTGCGTGCTCTTGAGCCCGGAGGTCGCTCGCGAGGTCGGTCTCGACCACTCGCTCGCGGCGAGCTGGCTATTGCTGATCGAGCTCGCGGGAGAGGTCCTGGAGTGCAGAGCCGACGCCAGCTGGCTCGAGTCGGCGGCCGGGGTCCACGCGCCCGATCGGGCCTCGGGAGAGGAGGCCCGGGCCTGGATCGATCGGGTTCGGGATTGTCTCGACGGCTCGAATCACGGATCGATCGGGTCGGACGACGAGTCATCCGGGAGAGCCGCTGAAGGCTCGTCGCAGCCGGATTCGGTTCCGAGCCCCCGTCCCGCATCCGGGTTGCGCGCTCGCCTCGCAGTTCTTCCGTCTCGTCTCGAGGAGGTCTGCGGAGCCCTCGTACGCTCGGGGACCCGCCTGATCGTTTCCCCGGGCATGGGTCTCGTCCACGTGGAGCTTCGCCCGCTGCCGGCGGACGGAGGTGAGGCTTCGCGATTGTTGGAGACTCTCGAACTCCTGGAAGGGACGTCTCGAAGAGCCGGCGGGCAGCTCCTCATCGAGGCGTTGCCCAGCCGGGAGAAGCGAGAGCGTGACGTTTTCGGCGAAGCCGGCCCCGCGATCGAGATCATGAAGAAGCTGAAGCGCGAGTTCGATCCGCACGGTGTACTCAATCCCGGACGCTTCGCGGGGGGGATCTAGCGGTGGCGAAGCCCCGAGACCCCTCTCCGAAAGCGACCGCGACGCTTCCCGAAGCCGTGTATCAGAAGAGCCTCGACTGCGTTCACTGTGGCTTGTGCTTGAGCTCCTGTCCCACCTACCTCGCGACCGGAAGGGAGACCTCCTCGCCGCGCGGTCGCATCTACCTGATGCGGGGCGTCGCAGAGGGTCGCATCCCCCTCGGCGACACGGTCGCGCGAGAGGCCTTCCTCTGTGTGGGGTGTCGAGCCTGCGAGACCGCGTGCCCATCGGGAGTCGAGTTCGGCGCGATGCTCGAGCTGACGCGCGACGCGGTCGACGCCGCGGGCTTGCGCGATGGCCCGGCACGCACACTCGAGCGCCTCGTCCTGCGCGGCGTCGTGCCCCGGAGGTGGCGACTCAAGGCGCTCGTCGGATTGCTTGGCCTGGCACAGCGATTGCGCCTCGATCGAGCGCTACTCCCCCTCCTTCCCAGGTCCCTGGCCGAGGCCCACGCCTACATGCCCGCCATTCCCGCCGCTCGCGAACGCCGGGCGCTGCCCGAAATCACACCCGCTCGCGGCGAGCGACGCGGGCGGGTCGCCTTTTTCGTCGGCTGCGTGATGCCCGAGCTCTTCGGCGAGATCAATCGCGCGACCGTTCGTGTGCTGGCGCGGAACGGATACGAGGTCGTGGTTCCGCGAAGCCAGGGCTGCTGCGGCGCGCTCCAGGCCCATGCCGGCGATCTCGACTTTGCGCGCGGACTCGCGAGGAAGAACCTCGAGGCCTTCGGCGGCCTCGAGATCGACGCCCTCGTGAGCAATTCGGCGGGCTGTGGGACGGCTCTGCGCGAGGCCGAAGCGTGGCTGCCAGGCGAGGCGGAGGCCTTCTCGGCCGGGGTTAGGGACGTCGCCGAGTTCCTCGACGAGGTGGGGCTTCGCGCGCCTGATGGGCTCTCTGCCGAAGCCGAAGGCTCGTCGCCACTTCGTGTCTGCTACGACGACCCCTGCCACCTCGTCCACAGCCAGGGAGTTTCGGCTCAGCCGCGTCGGTTGCTGGAGGCGATACCCGGGATCGAGCTGATCCAGCACGCCGATCCGACGCGCTGCTGCGGCGCCGCTGGAATCTACAACCTCACCCACGCCGAGATGTCCCATGAGATATTGGAATCCAAGATGGACTCCCTGGTGGATGCCAACCCGGACATCATCGCGACGGGAAACCCGGGATGTCTGCTCCAGATTCGAAGAGGCGCCGCGGAGCGGGGACTCGCCGCCGAGGTCGTGCATCCGATCGAGCTTCTGGATCGCGCCTATCGCGACGAATCCGAGGGGCCGGCTTCGTGACCCGGGATCGGCCCGAAGGCAAGCGTGCGCGTATCTTCGGGATCCTGAACCTGACTCGTGACTCATTCTCGGACGGCGGCTGCTTCTGGCGGCCGGAGCGCGCGCTCGAGCACGCGCGTCGACTGATCCGCGATGGCGCCGACGTGGTCGAGCTCGGGCCTGCCTCGAGTCATCCCGACGCAGAGAACGTCGATGCGGGGGAGGAGATCCGCAGGCTCGAGCCGATCGTTTCCGTGCTCGAGGCCGAGGGCATTCCCTTCGCGGTCGATAGCTATCGGCCCGAGACCCAGCTCTGGTGTCTCGAACACCAGGCGCTCTATCTGAACGACATCCAGGGATTTCCCGATCCGGAGATCTGGAGCGCCCTTGCGTCATCGTCGTGCGAGCTCGTCGTAATGCACTCGATCCAGGGGCTCGGTCGCGCAACTCGCAAGGCGGGAAACGCCGGGACGATCGTCGCAGAGGTCGAGGCGTTCTTCGATCGGCGGATCGCCGAGCTGACGCGGGTTGGAATCGACCGCGGACGCATCATTCTCGACCCCGGGATGGGGTTCTTTCTCGGAACCAATCCCGAGCCCTCTCTCGAGGTTCTGCGTCGGCTACCGCGCCTGCGTTCGCGCTTCGATCTCCCGATCGCGATCTCCGTTTCGCGTAAGTCATTCCTGGGAGCGATCTGCCGTGACGCCGAGTCGGGTGAGGTGCGCGCGGTCGAGGATCGCCTGCCCGCGACCCTGGCATGCGAGCTCTACGCGCTTCGCCAGGGGGCCGACTGGATCCGCACGCATGACGTGAGAGCACTGAATGACGCACTCCGCGTCGAGGCGGCGCTTCGAGATTGAACCCATCGTCTCGCGGACGCGCCGTGCGCCTGGCCGAGCTTCGCCTCGAGGGGCCGGGATGGGGTAGATTGAACGATTGGGCGTCGAGCTCCCGGCGCACCGGGTCGACTCGACCCACGACAGGAGGTCTCACGACATGAGTCTCAACCTGGGAAGCATCCTCCAGGCCAGTACGGCCGAGCATCCCGAAGCCCCGGCGATCCGTCTCGGCGAGCGCGTCCTCACGTTTCGCGAGCTCGACGATACCGCCCGCCGCATCGCGACCCGTCTGCGTGAGCGGGGCGTCAAGCCGCGCGATCCCGTCGCGGTCTTGATTCCGAATGTGCCCGAGTTCACGATGTCGTACTTCGGGATTCTCTATGCGGGCGCGGCGGTCGTCCCCATCAACGTGCTCGCCTCGGCGGTCGAGGTGGCATACTTCCTCGCCGACTCCGACGCGAAGCTGCTGATCGCTCATCCCTTGTTCGCCGAGCCCGGCCGCAAGGGGGCCGAAGAGGCCGGCGTTCCCCTCGTGATCGCGGGAGGGGATGGACCCGAAACCCTGTCGGCAATGCTCGATGCAGGCCCCTGCGACGAGCTCAATGCGAATCAGCCCGATGACACCGCCGTGATCCTCTATACCTCCGGCACCACGGGGAAGCCGAAGGGCGCCGAGCTGAGTCACAGCAACATGCTGCTCAATGCGGCGATGGTGGTCCCGAAGCTCGTTCCGGATCTGCCGAGCGACGCGGTTGCGCTCGCGACGCTTCCGCTCTTTCACTCCTTCGGGCAGACATGCATCCAGAATGCGTCGATCTATCGCGGCGGCTGTATCTCGATGTTGCCTCGTTTTACGCCGGGTGAAGCGTTCGAGATCATCGAGCGCGATCGCGTGAGCCTCTTCGCCGGAGTGCCGACGATGTATTTCGCGATGCTCCATCACGACGATGGCCGCAGCTACGACGTATCGAGCCTCGCTACCTGTCTCACCGGCGGCGCCCCGATGCCGGTGGAGGTGATGAACGCCTTCGAGAAGAAGTTCAACGTGACGATCCTCGAGGGCTATGGCCTCTCGGAGACTTCCCCCATCGCGAGCTTCAGTGTTCCGTCCCGGCCGCGAAAGGCGGGCTCGATCGGCTACCCGGTCTGGGGCGTCGAGTTGCAGATCGTCGACGTCGACGGCAACGCCCTGCCCGATGGAGAGCGCGGTGAGATCTGCATTCGCGGCCACAACACCATGAAGGGCTACCTGAATCGTCCCGAAGCCACCGCAGCGACGTTTCGCGGCGGCTGGTTCCACTCGGGAGACGTGGGTTATCGCGACGAGGATGGCTGCTACTGGATCGTCGATCGCAAGAAGGACATGATCCTGCGGGGAGGATTCAACGTCTATCCGCGCGAGGTGGAGGAAGTCCTCTATGCCCATGAGGCGGTCGCCGAAGCCGCTGTCGTCGGGGTTCCCCACGACTCGCACGGTGAGGAGGTGAAGGCCGTGATCGCCTTTGCGCCTGGTGCGAAGGCGAGCGAGGAAGACCTGATCGCCTGGTGCAAGGAGCGACTGGCGGCCTACAAGTATCCGCGCACGATCGAGATCATGGACGAGCTGCCGAAGGGCCCCTCGGGCAAGATCCTCAAACGCGAGCTTCGCTGATCGCGGGGGAGTTGGGGAGCGGCCCCCTGGGCGTCAGCGGTGCTCGTTGCGCCTCTTGCGCATGGTCCGAACCTGCTGCTTGAAGCTCTCCAGTGCATCGTGAAGTGCCTGGTCCATACGGGCTCCGCTACGCGTCGCAACGATCTCCTGGCCGCGGGCTTCGCACGTAATGCGGACTTCGTGCTCGGTATGACCTTTGTGGCGCGACGGGTTTCCCGATATCCGGACATCGATGAGATCGTTCTGACCCTGTTCAGCCAGGTCCTGGATGCGCTCCTCGATTTCGGCCTTCTGGCCGTCGTCCAGCCACTTCGCGTGATGCCAATGGATCTCCAATGGGTCTCCTTTCGTTCGGTCTCGTCAGCTCTTCCGGTCCAGTCGGCGCACG
>CBDUYG010000179.1:0-6689 GCA_965371385.1 uncultured Myxococcales bacterium
CTGACGAGTTGAAGTAGACTCAGCTGCATGGATCATCCCACTCCGATCAGTCCCAAGGAAAACGCAGTGTGGTCGAGCGAGAAGATGGGCAAGAGCACCCTCTTCCGCTCGGACCGCATCATGGTCGGCCTCAACGCCTTCGAGCCCGGCCAGGAACACGCCCTCCACGCCCATGAGGGAATGGACAAGGTGTATCAGGTCATCGAGGGCAACGGAGTCTTCCTGCTCGAAGACAACGAGATCACCATGGAGCCCGGCATGATGCTCGTGGCCCCCGAAGGCGTGCCCCACGGCATCCGCAACGATGGAACGGAGCGCCTGCTGGTGCTCGCCATCCTCGCGCCAGCGCCGGGTTGAGGGGCCGGGGTCGGATTCGGCGTCATCGCCGATCGTCAGCCGGGTCGCTTGAGCGGGCTGAGTAGAGGCGCCAGCCGGAATTGCGATCTTCGAGGGCTCCGACGACGACGCGCTCGACCCGGCCGCTGGCAAGGACTTCGAGCGCAATTCGCTCTGCCAGCGTCGCTTGCTCGACCGATTCGACCTTGTTGATGAGGACCGTCCTGCGTGCCCCGGCCGGGGCACTCTTCATGCCACCCTCGGGGTGCGCGAGCAGAGTCGCGAGGCCTTCCGGGGTGAGCGGCTGATCGATCGGAGTGCCGCTCAGGCTCGCCACTCGCTCGGGCCGATGCGTCATCTCGCAAATCGGACCCGCGAGGGCGTCGATCCCTGCCACCGCGACCAGCAGCGTCGTCTGCAGCGCGATCACCGGCTCGTGCTCGGCGGGCGCCTTGGCGGGCCGCATTCGCGAGCCGTCGGCCTCGACGATGACGTGATCGACCTTGGGGTGCTCGAGCAGCCGGCCGGGGAGATCGGGCGCCACACCGCGCGCCTTCTGCCCATCGATGTCTCCGATCACGAGCAGGCCCGATCGGCCCCTTTCGAGGGCTTCCAAAAGCGCTTCGGGATCGGGAGTGCAGTACTCGGCCGCCCGCTCGATCTGGGCCGCGAAGATGCGCGTGGTCGTCGTGAGCACGACCCTTCCGTCCAGCTCGGCGGCCAGGCGAAACAGCAGGGCGCTCTTACCGCCTCCGCCGACGATCGAGACGAGCTCTCCCCGGCTCCGAACGCCGAGGGAAGAGACGAGACCCGAATCGGAATCAGAGTCGGACTCAGAGTCGAGGCCCGCGCTCAGGCCGCGCGCTCCATCTCCGCGTTGTAGCTGCCCGAGCGAGCCGCACCGTTGCAACGAGCGCGATGTGCGAGCGCAGCCTTGCCAGCCTCGAGGTTCTCCGGCTTGCCGCCCCAGGCCTTCAGCGCGGGCGCCTGGAGAGCGCGGCCATAGGAGAAGCTCACCTGCCAGGGATGGGAGCCGAGGGCGTTCATGGCGTTGAGGTTGGCGGTGGCCTGCTCGTCGCTCTGACCGCCCGAAAGGAAGCAGATCCCCGGAACCTCGGCGGGCACCGTATTGTTGAAGCACTCGATGGTGCGGCGCGCGACGTCCTCGACGCTGGCCTGCCGGCTGCACTTCTTGCCCGCGATCACCATATTGGGCTTGAGGATGATACCGGCCAGGGCCACGCGATGATCGGCGAGCTGGTTGAATACCTTGCGCAGGGTGCGGGTGGTAACGTCGTAGCAGGTCTCGATCGTATGCTCTCCATCCATCAGGATCTCGGGCTCGACGATCGGAACGATGCTTCTCTCCTGGCAGAGGGATGCGTAGCGAGCCAGCGCGTGGGCGTTGGCGTCGAGGCAGAAATCCGTGGGGATGCCCTCGGCGATGTCGATCACGGCTCGCCATTTGGCAAAGCGGGCGCCGAGGTCCCAGTACTCGCTCAGTCGATCACGGAGCCCGTCGAGACCCTCGGTGATCTTCTCGCCCGGGAAGCCCGAGAGGTCCTTGGCCCCCATGTCGACCTTGATTCCGGGTATGATGCCCTTGGCGTCGAGCAGTTCGGCGAAGGGAGTCCCATCGTCGGCGCTCTGGCGAAGCGTCTCGTCATAGAGGATGACGCCGCTGATGTGATCCGATGCCCCCTCGGTGGTGAAGAGCATCTGGCGATAGGCCTGTCGGGTCTGCTCGGTCGATTCGACGCCGATGCCGTCGAAGCGCTTCTTGATGGTCGGCGAGCTTTCGTCGGCCGCAAGGATTCCCTTGCCGGGGGCAACGATGGCCCGGGCGGTCGATGTCAGTTGTGCGAGATCCATTCCTCTGGTTCCTCTCTTCTATTTGCTTTCGCGATTTCGGGTTGCGCTGTCTCGGTTGTGCTTTCTCGGTTGCGCTTTCTCGATCATTGCGGGTTTTTCTCGATCGCGCCGGCATTCGAGTCGTCGTGACGGGCGAAGAACAGCGCCCGTCTGCGCCCTTTGCGGGCCGATCGCGAGGATCGAGCCGAGGGGCGGGTAGTCTACCCCCGGTGGGCCCGGGAACCCAGTGGGATGGGATGGCAGTCCAGCCGGTCCGCCGGCGGCGCGGACGACTGGAGGACTTCACGAATCCTGCAACGGTCCCGGCAGCCCGGGACAGCTCGTCCCGGACCCGCGGATCAGCGCGCGAGGGGACCCATCCCCTCTCGCTTCAACCTCCTCAATCCTCGAAGGGCGTCTGGAAGGCGGTCGCCAGCTGGGAGGTGATGTCACCGGTCGTGATGACCCCCTCCCCTTCCTCTCGCGGTGGCTTGCCGCCCGATGAGGTCAGCCTGAGGTCGACGTCGGGCGACTCGGCCCTCAATGCCTTCACGGTGCACTTCTCCTTCGGGCGGTGAGCGAAGGGATCGTAGTTGAAGTGCTTGATTGCGTTCTCGTGGGTGATCAGGTTGATCTCGTTCTCCGGAACGCCCTCGAGGCTCTTCCACAGGATCTCCGGCGAGTTGGGCCAGGTCGTATCCGAGTGCGGATAGTCGCACTCCCAGCACATCGTCTCGATACCGGCCTCGTGCCGCAGCTTCACGCCGATCGGATCGTCGATGAAGCAGGTGATGATCTGACGCTTGAAGATGTCGCTCGGCTTGAGGTCTCCGAAGTCCTGGAAGGTCCACTTGTGGTGATGATCGTAGACGTAGTCGATCCGATCGAGGAAGTAGGGGATCCAACCGACGCCCCCTTCGCTCAGCGCGAACTTGAGGGTCGGGAACCGTCGCAGCACGCTCGACCAGACGAGGTCGGCAGCGCAGCTCGCGAGGCTCATCGGAGAGATCGTGATCATCACGTCCACCGGCGCCTCGGGTGAGGTGAAAACCATGCCCTTCGCGGAGCCGATATGAATCGCGATCGTCGTTCCCTCGTCCGCGCACGCCGTCCAGACCGGATCCCAGGATTCGTGATGCAGCCCCGGCAGCCCGAGCTCCGTCGGATCCTCGGTGAAGCTGACCACGTGGCAGCCCTTCTTCGCGACCCGGCGCACCTCGTCGGCCATCAACTTCGGATCCCATATCGGCGGGATCATCAGCGGAATGAAGCGGCCGGGATAGCTCCCGCACCACTCGTCGATGTGCCAGTCGTTGTAGGCCTGGCTCATGACGCGGGCCAGGGTCTTGTCCTGGGTGCGGTGCCAGAGTGCGCCGCAGAAGGAGGGGAACGACGGGAAGCACATCGAGCCGAGCATGCCGTTCGCGTTCATGTCCTCGATGCGTGCGTCGATGTCCCAGGTGCCCTTGCGCATCTGATCGTAGGAGGTGGGCTCGACGCCGTACTCCTCGGGAACCCGACCGACGACGGCGTTGAGGCCGATGTTCGGC
This sequence comes from uncultured Myxococcales bacterium, assembly GCA_965371385.1. Classification (GTDB taxonomy): domain Bacteria; phylum Myxococcota_A; class UBA9160; order UBA9160; family UBA4427; genus CBDUYG01. The sequence continues at coordinate 3,738 of CBDUYG010000179.1, forward strand.
AGCTGGGCGCCCTCGAAGACCCACATCTCGGTCCCATCCTTCTTGCGCTGAATCTTGGGAGCGCGAGCCTTCCACTCATCCGTGAGGTGCTGCTCGAAGAGCGTCGGAGGCTCGACGACGTGATCGTCTACGCTCACCAGAATGAGATCATCGGAAGTCATGGGCATTCTTCTCCTGGGCCATGGCTCGTGGGCCGCGGCGGCTTGAATCCTATGTTGTGAATTCTGCGCTAATGGAACTCCCCGCCAGAACGAATCTGACGGTGCGTCAGATGAGTGAACCGAATCTTCGGGCAGCTGTCCAGTGCCGCCGGAGAGGGGCTTCCGCTGGAGGCGCACCGCGGCCGCCGATCCGCTTGCCCGGATGGATCGATTCGTTAATCTCGTCAGCTACTTACGTCCACCCCCAAGGAATGGACTCCAAACCCCGATGACGACGACACGACGCGACCGCCCCTGGGTCATCCGCACCTACTCCGGGCACTCCTCCGCCGCCCGGAGCAACGAGCTCTATCGCGGCAATCTGGCGAAGGGGCAGACCGGCCTCTCGATCGCCTTCGACCTCCCCACCCAGACCGGCTACGACTCCGATCATCCCCTGGCCCGGGGCGAGGTGGGCAAGGTCGGCGTGCCGGTATGCCACATCGAGGACATGGCGACGCTCCTCGATCAGATCCCCCTCGATCGCATGAATACCTCGATGACGATCAACGCCACGGCGGCCTGGCTGCTCTCCTTGTACATCGCGGCTGCCGAGCGGCAGGGCGTCGCACCGACCGCACTGCAGGGGACGACTCAGAACGACATCATCAAGGAGTACCTCTCGCGCGGCACCTACGTCTTTCCGCCCGAGGCTTCGATGCGCCTCACCAGCGAGATGGTCGCGTATACGGTGGATGCGGTCCCGAAGTGGAACCCGGTGAACGTCTGCTCGTATCACCTCCAGGAGGCGGGGGCGACGACCGTTCAGGAGATCGCCTATGCGATGGCGACGGCGATCGCGATCCTCGACTCCGTACGTGCGCGGGACGACGTCCCCGAGGAGGCCCTGCCCCGGGTCTTCGGCCGCATCTCGTTCTTCCTGAACGCCAGCATCCGCTTCATCGAGGAGACCTGCAAGACCCGGGCGATGACCCGGATGTGGGAGGAGATCGGACGCACGCGCTACGGAATCGATGATCCCAAGGCCCTGCGCTTCCGTTACGGTGTCCAGGTCAACAGCCTCGGCCTCACCGAGGCCCAGCCCGAGAACAACGTGATTCGCATCACCCTCGAGGCTCTCGGCGTGACGCTCTCGAAGGACTCGCGCGCCCGCGCGATCCAGCTGCCGGCCTGGAACGAAGCCCTCGGGCTGCCGCGGCCGTGGGATCAGCAGTGGTCCTTGCGTATTCAACAGATCCTCGCCTACGAGACCGACCTGCTGGAGTATCCCGACATATTCGAGGGCTCGAAGGTGATCGAAGAGCGGACGAGCGAGCTGGTCCGCGACGCGAAGCTCGAGCTCGACAAGGTCCTCGAGATGGGGGGTGCGGTGTCGGCGGTCGAGAACGCCTACATGAAGCAGCGCCTCGTCGAATCGAATACCGCGCGCGTGCGAGCCATCGAGTCGGGCGAGCAGATGGTCGTGGGCGTCAATGCGTACCAGGAGACGGAGCCCTCCCCTCTCACAGCCGAGGGATCGCAGGAGTCGATCCTCGCGGTGGACGAATCCGCCGAGCGCGAGCAGATCGAGCGGCTGCGGGCCTTCCGCTCGAAGCGCAGCCAGAGCGAGGTCGACTCGGCACTACAGAACCTGCGCGACGTCCTCCACGCCGGCGGAAACGTCATGCCTCCCTCGATCCGCGCCGCCCACGCCGGAGTGACGACGGGTGAGTGGTCGCAGCTCCTGCGCGAGCTCTACGGCGAGTACCGTGCGCCCACCGGCGTGGTCGTGCGTGAGGCCGGCAGCCAGAACGACGAGACGCGCAAGGTGCGCGAGCGTGTCGAAGGCGTCTCGAAGTCGCTCGGACGCCGGCTCAAGCTATTGGTGGGCAAGCCCGGCCTCGACGGCCACAGCAACGGCGCCGAGCAGATCGCCGTGAAGGCTCGGGATGTCGGCATGGAGGTCGTCTACGAGGGCATCCGGCTCACCCCCGAAGAGATCGTGCGCTCGGCGAGCGACGAGGGCGTGCACGTGATCGGCCTCTCGATTCTTTCGGGCTCCCACTGTGTCCTGGTGATGGACGTACTCGATCGCCTGGAGGCAGCAGGAATAGGCGATCTCCCCGTCGTGATCGGCGGAATCATCCCGGACGAAGACGCCGCCAAACTCCGAGAGGCCGGGGTGAAGCTCGTCTACACCCCTCGCGATTACGACCTCACCCGCATCATGGGCGAAATCGTCGAGACGGTCGCGGAGACTCATGGAGCCGGCTGAGCTCGCCGAGGGCGTGCTGGCCCGCGATCGCTCTGCGGTCGCCGCGGCTCTCAACATCATCGAAGACCAACGACCCGAGCCCCGGGCCCAGGCTGCGGCCCTGCTCGATCTGATCGAGGGTCGGGGAGAGGCCGCACTTCGCGTCGGGATCACGGGGGCGCCCGGCGCAGGAAAGTCGAGCCTGATCGACGCCCTCGTGCGCAGCTTCCGCGAGCGTGACCAGAGCGTCGGCATCATTGCGGTTGATCCCTCGAGCCAACGCAGCGGCGGCGCGATCCTCGGTGATCGGGTTCGCTTGCGCACCAATGCGAGCGATTCCCAGGTCTTCGTCCGCTCGATGGCCGCGCGCAGTCACCTGGGTGGGCTGGCAGAGCCGACCCGAGCGGGAGTAATCGTGCTGGCGGCCGCCTTCGATGTCGTCTTCGTCGAGACGGTCGGAGTGGGGCAATCGGAAGCCGAGATCGTGAACGTCGTCGACACCCTGGTCTTCGTCGCCCAGCCCGGAGCGGGCGACACGATCCAGTTCATCAAGGCCGG
>CBDUYG010000180.1:0-6670 GCA_965371385.1 uncultured Myxococcales bacterium
CCTCCCCCCCCGATCTCAAAATCACCCTTCGAACGCCAGACAACCGACCCGGCGGACCGCTTCGGCTCCGATCTTCCCGTCCCGCCACCAAAAGACCGGCCCCTCCTCGATTCTCGCTCTATGGTTGATGAGGCGAGGGAACAGGCACGGCTCCAGGTCGCATGCGTGTACTGTTGAATTGAAGAGCGCCGGAGACGTGTCGAACCCGATGAGCGAACAGATCACTCGGGCGAGAGAGCGGAGCCTTCCCGAATCGACCGAGACCGACCGAGGCTGGAAGATGAGCGCAGCGAGCAGCCAACAGAGCGAGTCCCCCGCGCCCGCCCCTGCGGCCGGCCGGCGGGCCGGCGGCGGCGCTTCTCGGCCACAACATGGGGAGCTCGAGCGACTCTGGCTCTCCGGCGATCCGAGCGCACTCGCTCACACCCATCGCCGCTATCGCGGCCGTCTCGAGGCGGTCGCGTTTCGCATCGTGAAGAACCACGCCGATGCGGAGGACGTCGTCCAGAAGATCTTCATTTCGCTCCGAGGCTCGGCGTTTCGGGGCGATTCCAGCCTTTGGACCTATCTCTACCGGGCTGCGGTGAACGGCTCGGTGAATCTCTTGCGTTCCAGGCGGCGGCGCGAGACCGGCGAGCAGCGGCTCATCGAAGCCCAGGCTCTCAGTATCGATGCCCAGCCCCGACCGACCGAGGCGTACGTTCTCGAGAGCCAGATCATGGCGCAGGTCTCCCAGGCGCTCCTGGGAGTCAAGCCGCAGCATCGACGCGTTCTCACCCTGCGCATCATCCACGGTCTGTCGAACACGGAGATCGCCGAGCTCGAAGACCTGCCCCTACCCACCGTCGGGACCTGGCTCCGACGGGGGCGCGGGGAGCTTCAGAGGGGTCTCAAATCCCTGCTGAAGGAAATCAGGAAGACCCGGCCATGATGCATTTCAAAGCGAGTCGCCTCATCGCGTCGCTTCCGGACGAGACCCTCTCCGAAGCGGTCGAGCTCGACGTCCGCGTGCATGTCGCCAGCTGCGCACGCTGCCGCCGCAAGCTCGAAGAGATCGAGCTCTCGGAGGAGCTGATGCGCGGGATACCCCACACGATCCTCCCCCTCGAATGGTCGCCCAACTCCTACCGGCGCCTCGCCTCCCTGGCGCGTTGGTCACCGGAGCCCGATCTGCCCGATCCGGTGCGCTGGCGCCTGCCGATGCTCAGCGTCGCGAGCGCCGTCGCGATCCTCGCGATCGCCATGATGGGGGGCCGCTACTCGCCCTTCGTCGACCACAGCCTGGCGCCGATCCACCTCACGACGTACGCCCAGAACATCTCCTATTCGTCCACTCACCTTCGCTGACCGGGCGAATAAGTAACTGTAATTAAAAGGATTTCTCTGCTTTTCCCGATGGCGGCGAGTGCTGCCGCAGCCATGGTCTCCTGCACCCGGGGTCGCCGCCGGCAGCGCGGGCGCTACCATGGGCAGGATCGACCCGTCCCCGCAGAGGCCCTTCATGAACCGGATTCGCGCAGCCAGACAAGCTCTCGACTGGACTCAGAGCCAGCTAGCCCGCAAGGCGGGGGTATCGACGCGCACAATCCACGCCGTCGAGAAGGGCAAGACCTGCCGCCAGGCCACGAAGCGTCACATCCTCAACGCCCTCGGTGTTCCCTGGGAGATGCGCGACGAATACTTCGGGCTGCAGATGCGACCGGTGCGTCGCTTCGCCCACATGGATGAGCGCAGCAGCGCCTGATCCGTTCGAATCCGATTACCAAATATAGAACGGCGATCTATCGCTGGCAGGTGATGAGTGACCGGTGATGGGTGACAGGTAATCGCTGACCAATGACCGATGAGAAGTCCCTGATGAGACGCGATCCGCTTCCGCGTCACGTCGAGAGACTTCGCAGCGAACTCAACCAAGCTCTTCAGTCAGCTTCGCCGCCCGGTCCAGCACATCTTCGACCGAGCGCTGCATGAAACCACTCAGCACGTCTGCCGCGCCGTCGCGGTCGCTGCTGGTGGCAAGTAACTCCGCCTCTTCCTCGGCTGCGCGGCGATCGGCCTCCAGCTTCGCTTCCATCGGCTTCCAAGCCTCGCGCAGTCGCGGAAGCGATTGCGAAAGGTCCTGCGCCGCCGCGGCTTCCAGACGACTGAACACACGCCAGGCCGAGCGCATCCCGTGCCGCTCCTCATCGCGAGCGAGCGCCGCCGGGATGACGCCTTCGAGATAGACCGGAAGAAAGATCCCGCTGCAGGGCACGGCGAAGGACACCCACACGGGCCACGCGAAGACGGAGTCGCGCGGCAGCTCGGCGATCATGCTCGCCGTGGTCGGGCCCGGCGGATCGGCATGCACGCAGAGGGTAAAGAAGCGCTCCTCCTCGGAGGTCGCATCGGCAGGAGGCGCCGCGAGCCCCTCTCCATGATCGCGCAGGATGCCCTCCATCTCGCGCCTCGAGAGGCTTCCGCGTCCGCGCTCGAGGAGCTCGCGGGAACGCCTGAGGCGGCCGCTCGAGAGCTGCGGGGGAACGTGGGGGTTGCGATAGGCAGCCTCGAAATCGAGAGCGCCCTCCCCCGTCCACCAGCCCTCGTCGCGCGCGAAGCGGGTGATCTCGCTCGAGCTGGCATCCCACTGGGAGCCCAGGCAGATGTGATTCGAGAGACTCGTGAGCTCCACCTCGCGCGCGGCCCAATGGCGACCCGACGTCTCGAGCACCCACGCCGTCTCGGGATCCGCGATCATGAAGCTGTTGTGATAGCCCGCCGCATCGGGCGCGAAGCCCGCGCCCCCTTGACCGTGCGCTTCGAGGAGCGAGCTCACGACCTCGACCGCCTCCCGGCCGTTACGAGCGCGCTCGAGGCCGAGGCGCACCAGATCCATCCCGATCAGACCCGGCTCCTCCTCGACGGGTTGGCGGGAGAAGACCGCCTGGTTGCCGATCGCGAGCCCGAACTCGTTCACCCCGTGTTCGAAGCCCCAGACCCACCACGGCGAGTGCCCAAGCACGCGAAACGTCTTCTCCACCTGGGGAATCGAGATGTGGGTGCACGAGACTTCGGCACCGGCGGCATCGGGGGCGTGATGCGCTGCTGGAAACTGCAGCAGAGGCTGACACTCACCCGCCTTGCGATCGCTGTTCTTGGCGAAGAGCGTCCGGCCGCGAGCGGTATGGGGCGGGGTGGCGACGACGGAGTCACACATATCGGGCGGTAGCCTAGACGATGTGGAGTGATCCGGGGCAGGGCGACCGAGACGGCTGGAGCCGGATACGCTCCCCAGCCGGACAGAAGAGTGTGGCGAGACGACCCGCTGAGCCGATCGTGATCCGTTTAACATTCGAGACGAATCCGTTAGCCTCAACACACGGGAGGATCGCAACCATGGCGGACATCACGGGAGGCGCGCTGATCACGCGCATGCTGCAGGCCGAAGGCGTCGAGGTCGTCTTCGGAATCATCGACGGCTCCTACTTCGGCCTTTACTCGAGCCTGCGCGACGTGGGCATCCGACTGATCACCCCACGGCACGAGACAAGCGCCGTTCACATGGCCGGCGCCTATGCGCGGCTCACCGGGAAGCTCGGCGTCTGCATCGCGAGCAACGGACCCGGCGCCGCCAACGCCCTGCCCGGCGTTGCGGTCGAGAGCGGCGAAGGCAATCGTGTGCTCTTGATTACGAGCTGGCGACGCACCGGCATCGTCGCCCCGGACCGCGGCGGAACCTATCAATACTTCGACCAGGTCGCCGTCATTCGCCCCATGAGCAAGTGGAGCTGCGCTGCCGAATCCTTCGACCGCATCCCCGAGCTGACCCGGCGCGCCCTTCGCCAGTGCCACATCGGTCGCCCGGGCGTCGTTCACCTGTGCGTCCCCGAGGATGTCTTGAATTCTCCCGCATCCGGCGAAAGGATCGCCCTGCCGTCCCCCGAGCGCTATCGCCGCAGCATTCCGTCGTCTGCGCCGGAATCCGCGGTCCGCGACGCCGCCGATCGACTTCTGAGAGGCGAGCAGCCGATGATCCATGCCGGTAGCGGCGTGCTGCATGCGCGGGCGACGGCGGAGCTGCGAACGATCGCCGAGATCCTCCAGGCCCCTGTGACCACGAGCTGGGCGGCGCGCGACGTGATCGACGAACGAGCCGAGGTATCGATTCCGATGAACTTCCTCGAGTTGAATACCCGGGTGCGCAACGAGTCCGATGTGGTGCTCGCCCTGGGTACCCGCTTCGGCGAGACCGACTGGTGGGGGAAGCCGCCCTATTGGCGAAGCGCCGACGAGCAGGAGCTCATCCAGGTCGACCTCGATGAGGACGCACTCGGCCAGAACAAGCCCGTCGACGTGGCCGTCGTATCCGACATCAAGACCTTCCTCGTCGCTCTCCTGGCCGAGCTGAAGGCGCGTCCCGCCTCGGGTCACCAAGCGAAGCGGAGTGCGCGGCTCGAGGAGTACGGCGCCGCGAAGCAGCAGGCGCGCGCTGTCCTCGACGAGATGCTCGCGAAGGAGACCCGGGGGGTTCACTCCGGACGGGTGGCGCAGGTGTGCCAGGAGGTCTTCGAAGACGACGACATCATCGTCGCAGACGGAGGCAACGCCACCGTCTGGGCGAATATGTTCCACGAGGTCCGTGAGCCTCACACGATGCTCTCGACCTACAAGTTCGGGATGCTGGGCGCCGGTATCGCCCAAGCGCTGGGCGCGAAGGCCGCCCTCCCCGATCGCTCGGTCTACTGCATCATCGGCGACGGCGCGATGGGTTTCCACTCACAAGAGGTGGAGACGGCCGTGCGGAACGACTTGCCGGTGATCTTCCTGGTGCTCTGCGATCGCCAATGGGGCATGGTGAAGATCAATCAGGAGATCGCCCTCGACCCGAAGACGACCCTCACCGAGGGCGGCCTGCCCCCGGATCAGACCATCAACACCGACCTCGGCGAGATTCGCTTCGACCTGTTGGCCGAGAGCATGGGGGCGATCGGGGAACGCGTCACCTGCAACGACGAGCTCGCACCGGCGATTCGGAAATGCAAGGCGTCGGGCAAGACCTGCGTGATTCACGTCGACGTCGATCCGGTGGTGCACAAATTCGCGCCCCACCTCGCGGATTTCAAGCAGATGCACCTGGAGCCGGGAGGCTGAGGGAAACTGAGGGAGGCTAAGGGCGACATGGGAGAGCACGCGCGCTCGGTTCTCGTGACGGGTGCCTCGGGTTATATCGGTTCGCAGCTCGTCGCGGCCCTTGCGGCCGGCTCAGAGGCGCTCGAGAAGCTCGTGGCCCTCGATGTCCGCGACGTTCCTCGGGCGGAGCAGTTGCCCGGCGTCTGCTACGAGACCGGTGACATCCGCGATGGCGATATCGCCGACCTTCTGCGCCGGCACGGCAGCGACACCGTAGTTCACCTGGCGGCCATCGTGACCCCGGGAAAGGATGCGACCCGCGAGTGGCTCCACTCGATCGACGTCGGCGGAACGCAGAACGTCGTCGATGCCTGCATCGAGGTTGGAGCTCGCCGACTCATCGTAACGAGCAGCGGCGCCGCCTACGGCTATCACCGCGACAGCCCCCAGCCGCTACACGAGGATGACCCCCTGCGCGGCAATCCCGAGTTCGCCTACTCGGATCACAAGCGCCTGGTGGAGGAGCTTCTGGCGCGTGCGCGCGAAGAGCATCCCGAGCTCGAGCAGGTGATCTTCCGCCCGGGGACGATCCTCGGAGCCGGGGCGCGCAACCAGATCACCGACATCTTCGATAAGCCCGTCGTCCTCGGTGTTCAGGGCAGCGATACGCCCTTCGTCTTCATCTGGGACCAGGACGTCGTAGGCTGCCTCGTCGAGGCCGTCCGGGGAGGACCGACGGGTGCCTACAACCTCGCCGGCGATGGCGTGATGACCCTGGCCGAGATCGCGAGAACAATCGGGAAGCGCTACGTCGCGATTCCCGCCTGGTTGATTCAGGGTGCGCTTTCGATTCTGCATCCACTCGGCCTCTCCCAGTACGGGCCGGAGCAGGTCGACTTCCTGCGCTACCGCCCCGTGCTCTCGAACGAGAAGCTCTGCAAGGAGTTCGGGTATACGCCGAGGAAGACGAGCCGAGAGGTCTTCGACGACTTCTGGAAGAGCCGCCCGCGCGATTGAACGCGCAGTTACTGCAGACGGCGCAGGCTGCGTGGGTGGATAGCCCTGCGCGAGGCGACAGCCCTGATCCGGTGAACAGTTTGCGCGGGTAAACAGCCGTGCGCGGGTAAACAGCCGTGCGCGGGCGAACAGCCGGACGGTGCGATTTCGAGGAGCGGCGTCATGGAGCTTCGAAGCCAACACGTGATCGTCACTGGCGCGAGCGGAGGCCTCGGCCGGGCTCTGTGCTCGGGGCTCCTCACCGCGGGGGCTCGGGTTTCGGCGCTCGACATCGATGAGTCGGCCCTCGACCGCATGCTCGAAGGCGACGCCTCCGGCAGGCTCATCACCCGGGTGCTCGACATCACCGACGCCGACGCCTGCGCCAAAGGATTCGCGGCGCTTCGCAGCGAACACGGACCCCTCGACATCTTGATCAACAATGCGGGCATCACGCACTTCAGCTCGGTCGTGGATCTCGAGTGCGAGACCGTCGCCCAGGTGATGGCTGTGAACTTCCAGGGCGCGGTGAACTGCACCAAGGCCGCCCTACCCGACCTGCTCG
>CBDUYG010000181.1:0-6652 GCA_965371385.1 uncultured Myxococcales bacterium
CCAGCTCTCATCGGAGACGGCGAGCGACGGCAACACGATGAGGATGAAGATCACTGCCCGAATTCGCATATCCATTCTCCCATCAACCGGCAAACCGGTGAACCCATGAGTCTCGAAGTTCGCTCGTTGAAACGAATGTGTCATGAGCAGGCTAGCATTCTCGGTGGTGCGCAGGCGCCCACATGAACCGGTTCGATTTCGTCGCCATGATGACGCAACGAATTCTGCGCTGATCAGCCTCGTCAACGTCTCCGCCCTGCTTGTGGCTTGCCGTTGGCGACGAATTCGGACACGCTCGACGCCGGGACGAACGAGCGATCTCGAGGGGCTTCAGCGCAGCGTCTCTGCGGCCGATTGTGCTCCGCGCATGATCATCCGTACCTCGATGATGATGCGCTCGATGACGGCGAGCCGCTCCTCGTGGGGAAGGTCGATCGAGCTGGCGCCGAGGCTGAACGCGACGGTGACCATCGCCTCGGCGGCATGATGGACGTGGGCGATCGGCCGCTGGGTCTCTTTCGCCTCACGGATCAGGTCCTCGGCCAGGTCGTCGGAGAAGCGCTGGATTTCTTTTGCGATCGCGCGCCGGAAGTGGGGGGTCGAGCCCGAGCCCTCGCCGAGCAATAGCCGGAACAGATTCTCGTTCTTTTGGACGGACTCGAGGAAGGTCTGGATCGAGGCGCGGATCACGCTGCCCTTGCCGCTCTTCTCGACCCTGCGGCGCGCCTCGCGGACGAGTTGGCGCAGCGACATTCCCACCTCGTCCACCAGCGCGAGGCCGAGCTCGTCCATGTCCGCGAAATGACGATAGAACGAGGTCGGTGCGATCCCCGCCTGCTTCGCGACGCTACGCAAGCTCAAGCTCGAGAAACCCCGCTCGGCACTGAGCGCCAGCGCAGCGTCGACGATCGCGCGCCGCGTGGTCTGCTTCTGCTCTGAACGGGTGGACATGGCCGGGATCCTCGGATGACTGAACATACGATATTTAGCGCACGTTTGTACCCTCAATCGAAGATGCTCAATATTTACAGAACTATGACCGATCCAAGGAGATTACCAGAGGTAATAAGTTGCCTCGACAGCTCGTTCGGACGATATTCTGCCTACTGCCGTTCGAGTAACGATTGTATGCTCAAATTTTGAACCGGCTCGTGAGTTGTCGCCCCCACCGATTCCCCGGAACGGGAATCTCGGCTCGGAGTCGGAATCGCGTCCGACGGCAGACCGGCGGGCTGCGGACAGCCCCGGATATCGGGGTAGGGGGGTGGCGTGGAAACGATTGGGATCTGGATCGGGAATGGCGCGGCCCCGGCTTTCAAGCAGGCAGAGCTGCTCGCGGTAGTGCCTCAGCTTCGCAGTCCGGCCCACGTGGTGATGGACCCCGCGACCGGCGCGCTCGGTGTCGCCCGGGGTGGCGAGTTGATTCCGACCGGCTCTCAAGCCCCGGACGGAGCGACCTCGTGGCCCGCGCTCGCGACGCTCCCTGCGATCTATCCGGAGTGGCTGGGCGACCGGTCCTTCTGCGAGATTCATGGTGTTCGATTTCCCTACGTATCCGGCGCGATGGCGAACGGCATCGCGAGCACGCGCCTGGTGATCGAGATGGCGCGGGCCGGCTTCCTGGGGTTCTTCGGAGCCGCCGGCCTCGGACCCGCGACGGTCGAGCAGGCCCTCGACGAGCTCGAGCACGAGCTGGGGGCGGTGGATGAAGGAGGGCTCGCGTGGGGAGCGAACCTGATTCACTCGCCCAACGAGCCGGCGATCGAGGAGCGGGTCGCGGATCTCTACATCCGCCGCGGCATTCGCCGTGTCTCAGCCGCGGCCTACATGGGCCTCACGCCTCACATCGTTCGCTACGCCTACACGGGGCTGAGTGCGGGCCCGGACGGACGAGTGCATCGACGCAACCATGTGTTTGCCAAGATCTCGCGGCCCGAGGTTGCGCGTCACTTCCTCGAGCCGGCGCCCGCCGAGATGCTCGACGCCCTGGTTGCGGCGGGCAAGCTGACCGCCGAGGAGGGCCAGCTCGCACGCCGGCTCCCGGTCGCAGAGGACTATACGGTCGAGTCCGACTCGGGGGGCCACACGGACAACCGGCCGCTCACCGCGCTCCTGCCGACGATCCTCGGACTACGCAACGAGATTGTGAGCGCGCGGGGCTACCAACGCCCGATTCGCGTCGGAGCGGCGGGAGGACTCGGAACACCGGGCGCGATCGCCGCAGCGTTCGCGCTCGGTGCCTCCTACGTCGTCACGGGCTCGGTCAACCAGGCCTGCGTCGAGTCGGGACTCGATGCGGATGGCAAGCAGATGCTCGCCCAGGCGGGCCTCGCCGATGTCGTGATGGCCCCCGCCGCGGACATGTTCGAGCTCGGCGTCGAGGTGCAGGTGCTCAAGCGCGGCACCTTCTTCGGAGTTCGAGCCAGGAAGCTCTACGAGCTCTATCGCGGCTACGATTCCCTCGACGCGCTGCCGGCCGGCGAGAAGGCGAAGCTCGAGAAGGACATCCTGCGCATGTCCGTCGCCGACGCGTGGCAGGGCACCTGCAAGTTCTGGCAGGAGCGCGATCCGCGCGAGGTCGACCGGGCCGAGGCGGACCCGAAGCACAAGATGGCCCTGGTGTTCCGCTCGTACCTCGGGCAGGCCAGTGGCTGGGCGATCGCCGGAGTGCGGGACCGCCGCCCCGACTACCAGATCTGGTGCGGCCCGGCCATGGGCGCGTTCAATGCGTGGAGCGCGGGGAGCTTCCTCGCCGAGCCCGCGAACCGCAGCGTCGTCCAGGTGGCCCGAAACCTGCTCGAAGGGGCGGCCGTGGTGACACGCGCGCATCAGCTCCGCACCTACGGTGTTCCCGTTCCACCGGCCGCCTTTGATTTTCGGCCTCGTCCTCTCGGCTGATTCGAGCCGAACCATTTTTTGAAATTCAAGATTCAAACGCAAGAGGGTACTCGATGACCAGATCAACTGAACCTTCCCGCCCGCTCATCGCCGTCGTCGGCGTGAGCGCACTCTTTCCGGGCTCGCTCGATGCCACCGGCTTCTGGAAGGACATCCTCGACGGGAGCGACCTGATCACCGACGTCCCTCCGACGCATTGGCTGATCGAGGACTACTACGACCCCGATCCTTCGGTTCCCGACAAGACCTACGCGAAGCGCGGTGCGTTCTTGAAGAAGACCGACTTCGATTCCCTCGGCTGGGGCGTGCCGCCCAACATCGTTCCCGAAACCGACACTTCGCAGCTGCTCGCGCTGATCGTCGCGCAGCGGGTCCTCGAGGACGCTTGCGGGGGATCGGCCGAGGCGTTCGAATCACTCGATCGCTCGAAGATCTCGGTGATCCTGGGCGTGACCTCCGGGCAGGAGCTGCTGGGCTCGATGGTGAGCCGGCTTCAGCGACCGATCTGGGTGAAGGCGCTACGCGACAGCGGGCTCCCGGAGGACGAGGTGCAGGCGGTCTGCGATCGCATCTCGGATCACTACACGCCGTGGCGCGAAAGCACGTTTCCCGGGCTGCTCGGCAACGTCGTCGCCGGGCGCATCGCGAACCGCCTCGATCTCGGCGGAACCAACTGCGTGACGGACGCCGCCTGCGCGTCGACGTTCTCCGCGCTCTCCATGGGGGTGAACGAGCTCTATCTCGGTGATTCGGACATGGTCATCGCCGGCGGTGTCGACACGATGAACGACATCTTCATGTTCATGTGCTTCAGCAAGACGCCTGCCCTCTCCCCGACCGGTGACTGCCGCCCCTTCTCGGATCAAGCGGACGGCACGATGCTCAGCGAGGGGCTCGGCATGGTGGCGCTCAAGCGCCTCGAAGACGCAGAGCGCGACGGCGATCGGATCTACGCCGTGATCAACGCCGTGGGGACATCGTCGGACGGCCGCGCGAAGAGCGTCTACGCCCCGCTGCCGGAGGGGCAGGCGCAGGCGTTGCGCCGCGCCTACCGAAACACGGGCTACGGCCCCGAGCAGGTCGAGCTCGTCGAAGCGCACGGGACCGGGACCCCGGCGGGTGATGCCGCGGAATTCAAGGGCCTCGCGACCGCGTTCGCCGAATCGGGCCGCCAAGATCCGCAGTGGTGCGCGCTCGGCTCGGTGAAGTCGCAGATCGGCCACGCGAAGGCGGCTGCCGGTGCCGCGGGCCTCTTCAAGGCCGTGATGGCGCTACACCACAAGGTCCTGCCGCCGACGATCAAGGTCGAGCGACCGAACCCCGCACTCGAGATCGAGAGATCCCCCTTCCATCTATCGACACAGGCGCGCCCCTGGGTGCGTGACTCGAGATTTCCGCGCCGCGCATCGGTGAGCTCGTTCGGCTTCGGGGGCTCGAACTTCCATATCGCGTTGAGCGAGTACGTACCCGGGGAGTCGGCCGCGTCACGACCCGCGCCGAAGCTGCGCACACTCGAATGTGAGCTGGTGACGCTCTCGGCCGGGAGTGCGGGCGAGCTCATCTCCCGAGCGAGATCGAGCGCCGCCCGATGCTCGAAGCCCGAGGATTTTCGATGGCTGGCGTGGACGAGTCAGAACGAGTTCGACGCAGCCGAACCGCTGCGCCTCGCGGTCGTCGCCGGCGATCAAGCCGATCTGGCTGCCAAGCTCGAGCAGGCCGCACAGAGCATCGAGAACGATCCCTCTCAGCCCTTCTCCACGCCGACCGGAATCCATTACGGCCTCGGTGATGGACCCGGTGAGGGAGGCCTCGCCTATCTCTTCTCCGGCCAGGGGAGCCAGTATCTCCACATGGGCGCGTCCGTCGCGATGCAGTTCGGGCGCGCGCTCGAGCCGTGGAATCGCGCCGCCGACTTCGACTGGGACGGAGCGAAACGTCTCCACGACGTCGTCTACCCCCGCACTGCGTTCGACGATGAGGGCAGGGCCGATCAGGAGCGAACTCTGGCCGCGACCGAGTGGGCCCAGCCCGCGATCGGATGCACGAGCCTCTCGCTCCTGCGCATCCTCGATGGACTCGGGCTGCAGGCCAACTGCTTTGCGGGACATAGCTTCGGCGAAGTCACGGCGCTGCACGCCGCCGGAGTTCTCGGCGAAGAGGATTTCTTCGCAGTCGCGCGTCGACGCGGAGAGCTGATGGCCCGGGCTGCGGTCAACCCCGGTGCCATGATCGCAGTCGCGCAGCCGATCGAGCGGATCCGCAGCCTGCTCGAGGGCTGGGACACCTCGGTCGTGATCGCCAATCACAACGCGCCCGAGCAGGTGGTGCTTTCCGGGGAGACCCGCGAGATCGAGGCGGTCGAGGCGAAGCTCGCCGAGCAGGAGATCAGCGCCCGCCGGCTCCCGGTCGCGACCGCCTTCCACTCGCCGGTCGTCGAGAAGGCGAGCGGCGCATTCGGCGACTACCTGGACGCGGTCGAGTTTGCTGCGCCCACGAGGCCCGTCTACTCGAATACCACCGGCCTGGTGCATGATGCGAGCCCCGCGGCGCTGCGCTCGAAGCTCGCCCAGCAGCTCGCCAACCCGGTGAAGTTCGTCGACATGATCGAGTCGATGTACAAAGCCGGCGTTCGCAGCTTCGTCGAGGTGGGTCCCGGGTCGGTGTTGACCGGCCTGGTGGGACGAATCCTCGAAGATCGGCCACACGTCGCGGTGAACCTCGATCGCAAGGGCCGAAGCGGCATTCGCAGTCTCTTCGAAGCGCTCGCGCGCCTGTCGGTCGAGGGTTACTCCCTCGACTTCGCATCGCTCTGGTCGGAGTTCGCCGAGCCCGGCAACCCGAGCGATCGCGTGGAGCCGAAGCTCTCGATTCCGATCGACGGCAGCAACCACGGAAAGCCCTATCCGCCCCGAGGCGGCGCCGCCGAGCTGCCGGCCCCCAACCCCCCGCGAATCATGGAGGTGGGGGCTGCGATTGAGACGGCGGTTGAGACGGCGGTTGAGACGGCGGTTGAGAGTGCAGCCAAATCCATGCCGCAGACCGGATATGTCGAAGCGCCGCGCAGCGAGTCCGAATTCGCCGTCGCGCCCGCGCCGACGCCGGTGGCTCCGACCATCCAGGCAGTCCCTGTCGCGCCCGCCGCTCAGACGGTGTCCATCGTTCAACATGCTGCGCCCGTCGCCGTGAGTCCGGGTTGGGCGCAGGCGTACGAGGATGCCCAGCGGCAAACCGCCCAGGCACATGTCGCTTACGTGCAGGCGATGGCGCAGACCCATACCGCCTACCTGGATACCATCGAGCGAAGCTTCCAATCGTTATCCGCGCAGGCTGGATTGGAGCCGTCGGCCCCGGCGCTGGTAGGGACTCCGAACACTTTGCCGCAAGCTCCGCTGGCCCCGGCGCCGGCAGCGGCTCCGATCGCATCGCCGCAAGCGCAGCTGCAAGCGCCACCGGCCGCGCCGCCGCCCGTCACGCAGCTCTCGAATGTTCCGCTCGTGACATCGGCCCCTCTTCAGCCGATGCCTGCAGCTCCGTCGCCCGGGTCGCACACGATCGTCCAGCAAGCCGCTTCTCCCGAAGCGACGGCAACCCAGTCGCTCACGATCGAAGAGCCCCATGCCCAGACACAGGCCCGCGATGCGGGCATCGACCTGCATGCATTGCTCTTGGAGGTGGTCTCGGACAAGACCGGCTATCCGTCCGAGATGCTCTCGATGGAGATGGAGCTCGAAGGCGACCTCGGGATCGACTCGAT
>CBDUYG010000182.1:0-6625 GCA_965371385.1 uncultured Myxococcales bacterium
CCGATCCACCCGATCCACCCGATCCACCCGATCCACCCGATCCACCCGATCCACCCGATCCACCGAATCAATCCGGATCTACCGAATCAGAAGGAAACTCATGTCCGACCCGCTCGAGAAGTGCTTCTCCGAGGCCCGGATCAATGGCCTCACCCTGCGCAATCGCCTCATCAAGGCGGCGACCTTCGAGGGCAAGAGCCCCGGCGGCGTGATGACCCCCGAGCTGATCCGCCTCCATGAGCGCCTCGGCGAGGGCGGGGTCGGGATGACGACCCTGGCGTATTGTGCGGCGGAGGCCGACGGTCGTATCCACGAGCACATGATCCACATGCACGAGGGAGCCCGGGTCGGGCTGGAGGAGTTCATCGGCCGCCTGCACGCGACCGGGGCGAAGGTCTCGGGTCAGCTCGGCCACTGCGGCAACTTCTCCAAGAATCGGGACTTCGCGGGCAAGCGCCCGCTCGGCCCCTCGCCGGGCATCAACTCCCTGGGCCTCGCCTACGGCCTGCCCTTTGCCGGTGCGCTGACGAAGCCTCAGATCAGTGAGCGGGTCCAGGTGATGGCCCGGGCGGCCGGTTTCATGAAGTCGGTCGGGTTCGATGCCATCGAGATCCACTTCGGACACGGCTACGGGATCAGCCAGTTCATCAGCCCGCGCACCAACAAGCGCAAGGACGAGTACGGCGGCACCCTCGCGAATCGGATGCGCTTCGGCCTCGAAGTCCTCGAGGCCGTGCGCGCCGCGGTCGGTGACGATTTCCCCCTGCTCGCCAAGATCAGCATGATGGATGGTGTGCGGGGCGGGACGACGATCGAGGACGCCGTCGAGATCGCGGGCTATCTGGAGAAGGGCGGCATCGACGCCATCATCTGCAGCGGCGGTACGAGCAGCATGAACCCGATGCTCCTCTTTCGGGGAGATAGCATGCTGCCGGGGCTACTCGAGCAGGAGAAGAGCCCGATCATGCGGATGGGGATGAAGATGGCGGGCGAGAGGATGTTCCGGAACTATCCCTACGAAGAGGTCTACTTCATCGAGCAGGCAAGGCGCGTTCGTGAGCGCGTCCAGTGCGGGGTCTGCTACATCGGCGGGGTCTGCACGAGCGAGAGCATTCGCACGGTGATGGCCGAGGGCTTCGACTTCATCCAGCTGGGTCGGGGTCTGCTCTACGACCCCGACATGCCGAAGAAGGCCGCCCAGGACGCGGGCTATGCCAATGGCTGCACCCACTGCAACCAGTGTGCGACGTTGATCGACGCGGAGGGAGGGATCCTCTGCGTCGACCGGCCCAAGAACTTCGTGCTCGCTTGATCGTCCGGCCCGGGAGCACGCTGCAATGAAATTCTGGCAGGCCATCACCTGGGCCGAGACCGACCAGCTCTGCGCGATCGCGCGCCACGCCGAGGAGCTGGGCTTCGAGGGTCTCATGGGGGCGGACCACGCCCTCTATCCCCAGGAGATGGCACCCGACTATCCCTACTCGCCCACGGGTCGGCCGCCGCAGACCGCGGATAGCGAATATCCCGACATGTGGACCTCGTGCGCCGCGATGGCGGCTGTGACGACGCGCCTCCGATTCACCTGCGGGGTCTACGTCCTGCCGCTGCGCAACCCGGTCGAGGTCGCGAAGCTGGCCGCAACCCTCGCCAACCTCAGCCAGGGCCGCTTCGTTCTCGGGGTGGGCTCCGGCTGGATGAAGGAAGAGTTCGACGTCTACGGTGTCGATTTCAAGAGCCGGGGTAGGCGCATGGACGAGATGCTGGAGGTGATGGAGGGGCTCTGGAGCGGGAAGATGTTCGAGCACCACGGCGAGCACTTCGACTTCCCCGCCATTCAGCTCAGCCCCGAGCCCGCTTACCCGATCCCGATCTTCTTCGGCGGAGCCGCCCCGATCGCCCTGCGGCGGACGGCGGCGAAGGGAAATGGTTGGATCGGCGCCGGCAATTCGCCGGAGGAGGTGCCGGGCCTGATGCGGAAGCTCGCCGAGCTGCGTCGCGAAGCCGGGCGGGACCACCTCCCCTTCGAGACCCTGGTCGGCATCTACGCCCGGCCGGATCTCGACCTCTTCCAGCGAATGGAAGGGACGGGTATGACGAGTGGTCTCAATGCTCCCTTTACCTATGTTCTCGGCCCCCGCTCTACGATCGATGAGAAGAAGCGCTTCATGGATGAGTTCGCGGAGTCGGTGATTCGCCACTTCGAGGACTGAGCTCGGGTGGGCCGCCGAGGGTCCACTCGCCTGACGAAAGAGGTCGGAGACGTTCGATGAAGGTCTACACCACCGCACCCCTCGAAGATCCCCGCGCCGCGCGCACCCTCTATCCGGAGCTCGAAGAGATCGGCTACGACGGCGTGTTCTCTTTCGAGGCCAAGCACGATCCCTTCCTGACCCTCGCAGTGGCGTCCGAGCACACGAAGACGATTCGCCTCGGCACCGCGATCGCGATCGCCTTCGCGCGCAACCCCATGAACCTCGCGAATCTCGGCTACGACATGCAGTCGATCAGCGGCGGTCGCTTCGTGCTGGGCCTCGGCACCCAGGTGCGTCCCCACATCGAGAAGCGCTTCAGCTCGACCTGGTCGAAGCCCGCCCGGCGAATGCGCGAGATCGTGCTGGCGATTCGGGCCATCTGGGAGTGCTGGGAGGGTGACGGCAAGCTCGATTTTGCGGGGGAGTTCTACCGCCACACGATCATGATTCCGGCCTTCAATCCCGGCCCGAATCCCTACGCTCCGCCGCCGATCTTCACGGGTGGCTTCGGCCCCCTCATGATCGAGGTCGCGGGCGAGGTCTCGGACGGCTTCATCGCGCACCCCTTCAATACCCGGAAGTCGCTGCTCGAGAACGCACTCCCCGCCCTCGATCGAGGGCTTGCGAAGTCGGGTCGCAGCCGGAAGAACATCGAGATCATGTGCGCGACGCTCGTCATCACTGCGGACGACGAGGAGAAGCTCGAAGCCTCGAAGCAGGCCGCGCGCAAGCAGCTGGCCTTCTACGGCTCCACCCCTGCGTACCGCCCGACCCTTCGGTGTCACGGCTGGGACGACGTCCACCTCGAGCTCAATTCGCTCTCGAAGAGGGGGCGCTGGGACGACATGACTGCACTGATCAGCGACGAGATCCTCGAGGCGGTCGCGGTCGTCGGGCCTCGCGACACGATCGCGAAGAAGCTGGGCGAGCGTCTCGACGGCATCGCCGACAGCGTGAGTCTCACTCACAACCGAATGCCGGATCCGGCCCACTGGGCGGATATCGTGACGCAGCTGAAGTCTTGATTCCGGTCTTTCACTATGTCGTGTCTGCGGTGTGGAGCGAAGAGTGGCCTGCGACCCGATCGAGTCGACCCTTGCCGATCCGGTGAAGGCCCGTATTCGTCCGATTCGGCCGCAGATGACTCCCGATCGCCGACTGGTTAGACTCGGGACTGGCGCACCGCGCCATCCGAGTCCGTATGCAATCGCGAAGCGCGCGATCCGTCATTTCGGCTGGTGAGTCCTGCGGTCGTGTCATTGGAGCGCGAGTGGTTGCTCGATGGGTCGCAGTCGCAGCGGGCGTCGCTCGATCATGGGTCGTCATCCTCCTGGTCGTGCCGTCGATCCCCGCCCTGGCCCAGCTCGAGCCCAGTGAGGTCGAGCTCGAGGACGTGATCGAGATCGAGATGCTCGGGCGTGATCTGCTCGCCTACGACCTGCTCGGAACCTCCACGCTCAGCGTGCGTCTCGAAATCGGCGAGTCGCTCATCTGGCAGCGCACGAGCGGGCGAATCGGTCTCGTGATGACCGACCGCCGCGCCCTGGCCGTGACCCCGGATAGCTCGCGGTGGCACGAGGTGCGCTGGGGCATCCACGAGGTGGCACCATCCCGGGGCTTCGTCGGCAAGCGGGTCGCACTGATCGTGACGAGCCGCCGCATCCTGGGATACGACAGCCGCTCGCGCGTCTGGCTCGAGCAGGAGCTTGGACCTCACGAAGAGGCACTCGAGGCCAGCGTGGGTGCGAGCACCGCGGCGGTCGTAACCGATCGCACGGCCTACGGTCTTTCGCCGGATACCGGAGGTTTCTACGGCACGCCGATGGAGATCCACGAGGACTTCCGGGAGCTGCGGGTGAGCTCCAACATGGCGACCGTCCGCACCAGCAAGCGGCTGCTCGTCTTCCGGGCTCCGGTGGGTGTGTGGAGCGAGGAGAACCGCCCGATTCACGGCGAAGGAAGCAGTGGTCGAGGCTGGTAGAGGTGGGCAAAGGGCCTCGTTGCGCGAGCGGACCCGGATCGTGCCCGACTCGATCGGGGCCGCGGTCCGGTCGCAGCGTCGGGCCGTCTTGAATCCACCGAGGGGGCCCCGACTTTCACCGGGGTGTCCTCACACGGGGTGATGATGATTCGGATTTCACGGAGGCTTCTCGCATGAGGCAGAGTGTGGTCATCACGGGCGGAGCGGGTGGGCTCGGAGGTCGCACCTCCCGCTTCCTCGCCGAGCGCGGCTGGCAGGTCTTCGCCGCGGATCTGGCCGGGGAGCGGCTGAACGCGATCGGCCGCGAAGAGGGAATCAGCGCGGTCGAGCTGGACGTGACCCGGCCTGCCAGCCTCGAGGCTGCGGTCGCGCAGGTGAGTGAGGCGACCGATGGCCTCGATGGGCTGGTGAACTTCGCCGGCATCCTGGCGATGGGATCGCTGGTCGAGATTCCGGTCGCGGAGTTCGAACGCGTGATCGGGATCAACTTCCTCGGAACCTTCCGTGTGAACCACGCCTTCTTTCCACTCCTGCATGCTCGCCGCGGCCGGATCGTGAACATCAGCTCCGAGACCGGCTGGCAGACCGTTCCGCCCTTCAATGGCCCCTACGCGATCAGCAAACACGCGATCGAGGCGTACAGCGACGCCCTGCGGCGCGAGCTCGCCTTCCTGGACATGCACGTCGTCAAGATTCAGCCGGGCCCATTCAAGACGGATATGGTGGACGGGATGGAAGGGGTCTTCGATCGCGCCGTGGCAGGCTCCAGCCACTTTGCGGAGCTGCTCACGAGGGTGAAGGAGCTTGCGGCCAACGAGCAGGCGAAGGCGCACGACCCCCTGATCATCGCCGAGGTCGTACACGAAGCGCTGACCGTCCGGCGGCCGAAGATCGCCTACTCGGTCAAGCCCGATCGAATGCGGGCGCTCCTCAACCGTCTACCCGAGAGGTTGATCGACGTGCTCCTGAAGAGGGTCATGGGCGGTCGCTGAAGAACACGGGTGACTCGGCTGGATTAGAGGAAGGGAGCTTCCTTCAGTCTTTGGGCTGGGGGGGGAATCGCTCGAGGAGCCTTTCGACCGCACGCTGGGTTCGCTCGTCGCTGAACTCGGCATCGAGGGTCTGCTGGGTTGCGAGGCCGTGCCACACCATTCGGCCGCGCCTGGGATCGGCCATGTCGATCGCGAGGGCGCCGTCGAGGTAACGCGCCGTCGACGCGTGGGTGCGGTACCAACCGATCGTCGTGATCCATACCTCGGTGCGAGGCTTCCCATTGAGCGTGAAGGCGATCTGCAGGTCCGCCTCGTCCCAGGCAACCTCGCTCAATCCCTTCTTCTTCATTTCCGTCGAGATCCAGCCCCGGATTCGATTTCCCACGAGCATGCTGTAGCGCGGGCTCGAGGGGACCGACCCGGGAGGGGCGGCCTGGGCAAATGTTCGGTACTGGGAGAAGTCGACGCTCTCGTCGTGAATCGATTCGGTTTGGAGTGTTCCGTAGTTCTGGCAGGCTCCGGTAGCAACCAGGAACGTCAGTGCGATGAGCCGATAGTGCGCCCGGAGTGCTCGCTCGCTTGCGCGCCTTTTCGTCGGGCTGTCGGTTGGGCCTCGCACTACCGATTCAACCCGCCATCAGTCCGTTGTCGACCGACCAGATCGCGCCGTGCACGCTCTTTGCCTCGTCCGAGGCGAGAAACGCGATCGTCGCCGCGATGTCCTCGGGCGGCGAGTTTCGCCGGGGCACCGTCGCGCGCATCAGAAGCTCGAAATCGGCGTCCTCGGGAACGGTGACGCCGGTATGCATCTGGGTCTCGGTTCCCCCCGGTGCGACGGCGTTCACGCGGATCTTCTGCTTGAAGAACTCCACTGCCATGGCGCGGGTCAGGTTGATCAGCCCGCCTTTGCTCGCGCAATAGGCCGCTCCGTACGACTGCCCCATCATTCCGGCGTTGGATGCCACATTGACGATGTTGCCCCGGCTCTCGATCAGATGGGGGAGGGCGGCCTGGGATAGGAAGAAGGGACCGGAGAGGTTGA
This sequence comes from uncultured Myxococcales bacterium, assembly GCA_965371385.1. Taxonomy (GTDB): domain Bacteria; phylum Myxococcota_A; class UBA9160; order UBA9160; family UBA4427; genus CBDUYG01. The sequence goes on from CBDUYG010000182.1 coordinate 6,268, forward strand.
CGCCGATCACGAGGTTCCACTCCTCCTCGGGAAACTCGGCGCTGTGAGCGAGGCGCAGAACCCCCGCGACATTCGCGAGCACGTCGAGCCTGCCAAAGCTCGAGACGCAGGCGTCGACCGCGGCGAAGCATTCGGCGCGCTGGGATACGTCGCATGAGCGGCTCTCGAGCGTGCCGCCCTCCTTCTTGACGAGTTGCTCGGTCTCGGCGAGGCCTTCGAGGTTGATGTCGATGGCAAAGACCTTCGCACCTTCGCTTGCCAGGCGTACGCAGGTCGCACGCCCCATTCCCGAGGCGGCTCCCGTGACGAGGGCGACCTTGCCTTCGAAGCGCTGCATTCGTTGACTCCCTTCGATTTC
>CBDUYG010000183.1:0-6577 GCA_965371385.1 uncultured Myxococcales bacterium
ACTACCTCGTCGAGGTCTTCAGCGCGGCGGTCGCGGCCGGTGCCACCACCCTCAATGTGCCGGATACCGTCGGCTACACGACCCCCGACGAGTACGCGCGGCTCATCCATCTGCTGCGCGAGCGGGTGGAGGGCGCCGGGGACGTCGTCTTCTCCGTGCATTGTCACAACGATCTCGGCCTCGCGGTCGCGAACAGCCTCGCGGCCGTCGGCGCGGGCGCGCGCCAGGTCGAGTGCACCGTCAACGGCATCGGTGAACGCGCCGGCAATACCTCTCTCGAAGAGGTCGTGATGGCGATCCGGACCCGACGCGATATCTACGCCGCGGTCGATACCGAAATCAAGACGAGCGAGATCTATTCCGCGAGCCGGCTTCTCTCGTCGATCACGGGGGTCGCGGTGCAGCCCAACAAGGCCATCGTCGGCGACAACGCCTTTGCCCACGAGGCCGGGATCCATCAGGACGGCGTTCTCAAGGCGGCGATCACCTACGAGATCCTCACCCCCGAGTCGATCGGCCGTGCCTCGAACGAGATCGTGCTCGGCAAGCACTCGGGCCGGCACGCCTTTCGCGAGCGTCTCGACGAGCTCGGGCTCGATGTCGATGTTGGGGGCAAGGGCGAGGGCGACGAGTTCGAGCGCGCCTTTCGCCGCTTCAAGGATCTCGCGGATGCCAAGAAGACGATCTTCAACGAGGACATCGAGGCGATCGTGGCCGACATGGTCGAGACGGAGGGCGATCGCTTCGAGCTGGGCGAGCTGAGCATCACCTGTGGCACCTTCGGCACGCCGAGTGCGACCGTGGAGCTGATCGTCGACGGAGAGCCGACGAAGAGCACGGCGCTCGGAGTCGGTCCGGTGGACGCGATCTTCAAGGGGATCTCCGAGCTCGCCGAGACCAAGAGCGTGCTCGAGAAGTATCAGGTGCACGCGGTCACCGCGGGCCTCGACGCCCTCGGCGAGGTCTCGGTTACGATTAGCGAGGACGGCCGCCGGGTGATCGGGCGGGGCGCGCACGAGGATGTCCTCGTCGCGAGCGGCAAGGCGTACGTTCACGCCCTCAACAAGCTCGAGTGGCACAAGCGGCGGCGCCAGGTGAGTGCGCCTAAAGGGATCTAAGGCATCTAGGGGATCTAGGGAATCTGAGGGAGCCGCCCGGATCCGGGGCGGAGCTCGCCACCGCTTCTCCGCCGCCATCCACTCGATGGACCCTCCATTCAATTCAATCGTGGGAATCAGGAGTCAGAGGAATGAATCGTATCGTCATCCTGCCGGGAGACGGAATCGGCCCCGAGGTCACCGCCCAGGCGCGCCGAGTGCTCGACGCGGTCGCGGCACGCCACGGCATCGAGCTCGAATATCGCGAGGGGCTGATCGGCGGCGCCTCGATCGATGCCCACGGCACGCCCCTCAGCGAGGAGGTCATCGCCGATTGCCGGGAGAGCAAGGCCGTCCTGCTCGGCGCGGTCGGCGGACCCAAGTGGGACGACATGCCCGTCGCCACCCGGCCCGAGAAGGGGCTGCTGGGCATTCGCAAGGCCCTGGGACTCTTCGCGAACCTGCGGCCCGCGTCGGTGTTTCCGGCGCTGATTGCGGCGTCCACCCTGCGTCCGGAGGTCATCGACGGGATCGACATGCTCGTCGTGCGCGAGCTCACGGGCGGGATCTACTTCGGCGAGCCTCGCGGAATCGATCGCGAGGGCGGGGTGCGCAAGGCGATCAACGCGATGGTGTACGACGAGCACGAGATCGAGCGCATCTGCCGAGTCGCTTTCGAGGCTGCTCGCGGCCGCCGGGGGCACGTCACCCACGTCCACAAGGCGAACGTGCTCGAGGTCTCCCAGCTCTGGATGGAGGTCGTGGAGGAGGTCGCGAAGGACTTCCCCGAGATCGAGCTGGTGCATCAGCTCGTCGATTCGTGCGCGATGCTGCTGGTGAAGGATCCCGGCCGCTTCGACGTGATCGTCACGGGCAACCTCTTCGGAGACATTCTCTCGGACCAGGCGGCGATGATCACGGGGTCCCTCGGCATGCTCCCCTCGGCCAGCCTGGCGCAAGGCGGGATGGGGCTCTACGAGCCGGTGCACGGATCGGCCCCCGACATCGCGGGCCAGGATCTCGCCAACCCGCTGGCCGCGATCCTCAGCGTCGCGATGATGCTCGAACACTCGTTCTCGGCCCTCGAAGCCGCGGGGGAGATCCGCGAGGCCGTCTCGGCGGTGCTGGCCGACGGACACCGCACGGGTGACCTCGTGCTCGAGGGCGAGGATCGGCCGACTCTCGGTTGTGTCGCGATGGGAGATCGGGTGCTCGAAAAGCTGCAAGCGTCATGAGCACGTTTCGGGTCGCGCTCGCTGGAGCCTCGGGGTCGCTGGGGCAGGAGATCGTCCAGGTGCTCGAAGAGCGCCGCTTTCCCATGAGCGAGCTTTGGCCTTTCGCCACCGAGCGCTCGCTCGGTCAGGAGGTCGAAATCTTCGGCGACCTCCTACCCATCGAAGCCGAACCGCCGCCGTTGCGTGGCCTCGATCTGCTGATACTCGCCACCCCGGCGGCAGCGGCCCTCGACCTCGTGCGCGAGGCCCTGCGCGCCGAGATCCCGTGCATCGACTGCTCGGGCGCAATGGCGGGATCCGCTGAGGTTCCGCTCTACATCGCCGACCTCACGGCGCCGCAGCTTGTCCGGCAGGCCCCCCTCATCGCCATCCCCACGAGCCAGGCCCTCTCGTGGGCGCACCCGCTCGCGGCCCTCGAAGGAAGCGTCGGTGTGAAACGCGTGGTGGGCACGATCGCCTTCTCGGCCTCGCGCGCGGGCCGCCAGGGGATCGAGGTGCTCTCCCAGGAGACCATCGGCCTGCTCGGTCAGCAGTCGATCCCCGAGAGTGACGTCTTCGCGAGCCAGGTGGCCTTCGACTGTGTCCCCGATATGCCCGAAGCCCCCGAAGCGGATGGCGAGGAATCGGGCGCGGCACCCGCGGAGCGCAGTGTCGCAGCGGACCTGCGCCGCCTGATCTCGCCCGATCTGCCCATCGGGGTGACGAGCCTGCAGATCCCCACCTTTGCGGGGGAGGGGAGCAGCCTCGCGGTGGAGACGACGCTCGAGATGGATCCCGCCCGGGCGCGTGAGATCTTCGATAAGGCGCCCGGCCTCGAGCTCTGCGCTGCGGACGAGATGGGGCCCACCACGCGGGACGCCTCGGGCCGGGACGTGACACTGGTAGGACGCGTTCGCCGGGACCCCTCGGTCGACCGTGGCCTGCTTTTCTGGCTCGTCGGAGATGGTCTGCGCCTGGCGGCCCAGAACGCGGTCAAGCTCGCCGAGATCCGTCTCGCGGCCGAGTAGAAGCGATCCCACCGGGATCGCCGGAGACGACGTGGGGCACTTCCGACTCCTGATCGAGTACGACGGTCACGACTTCGAGGGCTGGCAGGTTCAGCCGGACGGCAAGCGCACCCTGCAGGGCTGCTTGATCGATGCGATCGAGACGATCAGCGGGAAGACATCCCGGGTGACGGGCTCCGGCCGCACGGACTCCGGTGTCCACGCCGAGGGGCAGGTGGTGAGCGCCCTGATCGATACCCACCTCAGCCCCGGCGAGCTGCTGCGCGCTCTCAACGGCAACCTGCCGCGGGACATGGTGATTCTCGACGTCGAGCGGTCAGCACCGAAGTTCGACGCCCGGCGGGATCCGGTCTCGAAGCTCTACCGCTACGCGATCTGGAACAGCCCCCTGCGCTCGCCCCTGCGCGTCCGCCGCTTCGCCCACATCCCCATTCCGCTCGACGTTGGCCCGATGGTCCGGGCCGCCGAGGATCTCGTGGGGACCCACGATTTCCGCTGCTTCCAGGCGGCGGGCTCGGGGGTCGAGGAGACGGTGCGCAGCATCTACCGCCTGGACGTGATCGGCCGCTCGGGCGACGAGATCGCGATCGAGGTGCGGGGCTCGGGCTTCCTGAGGCACATGGTGCGTAACATCGCGGGCACATTGATCGAGGTGGGGCGGGGCAGGCGCAGCCCCGAATCGATGCGGGAGCTGATCGAAGCGCGCAACCGGGATCTGGCCGGGCCGACGGCCCCGGCAGAGGGCCTCACGCTGATTTCGGTCGAATATCCCGACGCGTGCCCGCAGGGGGCGGATTCTGTTGGAATATCGGAGTCTTGAGTGCCTCTTGCCGCTTGACTCGGACCCTCCCCTCGGTTAAAAAGTGCCGGTCCAGAAATGGGGGGACGCTTTCGTACGCCCCCGGATCGACGGACCGGCTGGCGAGAAGGCCGGCAGCGAAGAAGAACGAGAAGCACGAAAAGCACGAAAAGAACGAATAGAACGAAAGACGAAGTGGAAGAGGGAGATAGAGCCATGGGAGCCCAGGCTCACAAAGCCACCCAGAGCACCAAGCCCGCCGAGGTCGAGCGGCGCTGGTTCGTGGTGGACGCAGAGGGTCTCGTGCTCGGTCGTCTGGCGACCCGGGTCGCGTCGATCCTGCGCGGCAAGCATCGGCCGATCTTCACGCCCCACGTCGATACCGGCGAGTACGTGATCGTGGTCAACGCCGAAAAGGTGAAGCTCACGGGTCGCAAGCTCGAGCAGAAGAAGTACTACCGCCATTCCGGCTACAAGGGGTCTCTCAAGGAGATCACCGCCGGAAAGCTCCTGGCGTCGCCCCACGCCGACCGCGTCGTGCGCAAGGCCGTGACGGGCATGCTTCCCAGGGGTCCCCTGGGACGGCAGATGGCAACCAAACTCAAGGTCTATGCGGGTCCCGATCACCCGCACGCGGCACAGAAACCCGAGGAGCTCACTCTTGGCTGATGTCACCACCGCCACCGGCAAGCGCAAGAACGCGGTTGCGCGCGTCCGGCTCACCCTGGGAACCGGGGCGATCACCGTCAACGGTCGAAACATGGACGAGTACTTCCCGCGCGATGCCCTGCAGATCATGGTGCGCCAGCCGCTCACGGACGTGGACGCTCTCGAGCGCTACGACATCATCGCCAACATCCACGGCGGTGGCGTGGCCGGCCAGGCCGGTGCCCTGCGCCACGGCATTGCCCGGGCGATCGAGAAGCTCGATCCCTCCCAGCGGCTGACCCTGAAGCGGGCCGGCTACCTCACCCGTGACTCGCGCCGCAAGGAGCGCAAGAAGTACGGACAGAAGGGAGCGCGCGCGCGTTTCCAGTTCTCGAAGCGCTAGCAGTCAGAGGGCGAGCCCCAACTTGCAGAGACGGGAGATCCCTCGGGTCTTCCGTCTCTTTTTTTGTGCGGGCGGCGATAAAGGCAGGAGGCTGAAGTGATGCGAGTCGCGGTCATCGGAGCGAGCGGGTATACGGGCCTCGAGCTGGTACGCATCGTTCTGCGTCACCCCGAGCTGGAGCTCACGGTGATGACCTCCGAGCAGCGCGCTGGTCAGCGGGTGGCCGATTGCTTCCCGGCCCTTCGGGACCTCACCGACCTCTCGTTCGAATCGGCGGCGGATCCCCGGGCCTTCGCCGGGCGCATCGACGTTGCGTTCACCGCGCTTCCTCACGGGACCGCAGCCGTCGTGGTCGCCGCGCTGCGGGAGGCTGGGATCGTCACCCTCGATATCTCGGCCGACTTCCGGCTGCGAAGCGCCGATACCTACCGCGAGTGGTATGGCGAGCACGGCGCCCCCGATCTCTTCGGCAAGGCGGTCTATGGCCTGCCCGAGGTGTACCGGGAGGAGATCCGGAGCGCCGAGCTGATCGCGGCGCCCGGCTGCTATCCCACGGGTGCGCTGCTCCCGATGCTGCCCTTCCTGCGCGCCGGGGTCGTCCACACCGACACCATCTTCGTTGATGCCAAGTCGGGGGTTTCGGGGGCGGGCCGCAGCCTCGCCGATGGCTTCCTCTTCGCCGAGCTCGACGGCAATGCCCGGGCCTACAAGGTCGCCGCGCATCGCCATGTGCCGGAGATCCGGCAGGAGGCGGCGATCGCCTCGGGGGGAGAGGTCGGGGTCACCTTCATTCCCTACCTGATCCCCACTGTGCGGGGCATCGTGAGCTCCGTGTTGATGCGGCCGAACAGGCCTCTCGATCAGGCGGAGGCTCATGAGATCCTGTCCCGCGCCTACGCGGAGGAGCCCTTTGTTCGCGTGCTCCCGTCGGGCGAAACCCCGGCGCTACAGTCCGTGAACGGCAGCAACTACTGCGACGTCACCGTTCAGGTCGATCCCCATAACGGCAGCCTCGTCGCCCTCTCGGCGATCGACAACCTCGTCAAGGGCTCCGGGGGGCAGGCGGTCCAGTGCCTCAACCTGATGCGCGGCTGGCCCGAGACGACCGGCCTCAGCGAGGCGCCACTGCTTCCGTAGCTCACGCCGCTCGCGGAGCTGGCGGAGCTCGGGGAGGCCGTGAAGGCTGCAATTGTGGCGGCAGTTGAGGTGGCGGTTGAGGTGGCAGTTGAGGTGGCAGTTGAGGTGGCGGTTGAGGCACAGTTGAAAACGCTGGTTTAGAGCACGAGGCGCCCGCGGGTGATGTGGGCGTAGGGAATGCGGGGGAATTGCGGCTGGGGGCGGGACAGCCGATTGACAGGCATTCCTCGCCCAAGGTATTAAGTGAGGGG
>CBDUYG010000184.1:0-6576 GCA_965371385.1 uncultured Myxococcales bacterium
AGGAGTCGGGCAGCCGCCTCACGGTGCAGGGCCGAGTAGCTGAAGAGTCGCCCGTCGCCGGCAGAGTCGAAATAGCCCGGACTGAAGGGCTGAAGCGGATGTCGGATCACGATTGCGTCGCTCACATTCGCCTTCTGCGAGCCCGGCTCACTCGGGTCGCGCAGGAATGAATCGTCGATCACATCCAGCAGCTCGCTCACCACCACCGAGGGTGGGAGATCCTCACCCGTGCGGATGTTCTGCCCCAGATAGGTGATCACGAGTCGATCGCGTGCCGAGAGCAACGCCTCGAGGAAGAGATAGCGATCGTCTTCGCGAGTGGAGCGGTCCCCCGGGAGCGGGGCGCGGCTCACGAGATCGAAGCCCGGCGGCCTCTGGATGCGGGGAAAGGCGTCGTCATTCATGCCCAGGAGAGCGACCACGCGGAAGGGGATGCTGCGCATCGGCACGAGCTCGCAGAAGGTGACTCCGCCGGAGAGAAAATGATGCGGCCGACTCGAGCGCAGCAGCGCTTGCTCGAGCTTTGCGCGCATCGTCTCGAGCGGAATCCGTCCATCGAACTTCGCCGCGTCGGCCTGCTCGGCGATCTCATCGAGAATACGTCGGATGAGCAGGTGCTCCTGCGCGGTGTCGTCGCTGTGCGCCACCCACCCATCGAGAAAATCGAGCAGGGCGTCCCGCCACTCCCGAGGCGCCCGCGAACCGCGCAGCTTCGTCCTCTGGTCGAAGAGAAACTCGCACAGCTCCGCGAAGCACCCGAGCAGCTCGGCCGCATCGCCGTCGATCTCCCGATAGGGTCGAACACCGCCGAAGCGCACCGAATCGCCTTCGGGCAGGGCGTAGGCGAGGAGCAGTCGATCGAGACCGAAGCGCCAGGTGTTCTGCTCCGACTCGGGTTGGCCTGCGGCTTTGCGATCGGCCGCGTCCACGGCCCAGCGAATCCCCGAACCGGCAACCCAATCGCGCAGAGTCTCGATATCGTCGTGGGCAATCCCGAAGCGGTCGCGGACGCACTCGATGCTACAAAGATCGAGTCCCTCGCCGGCCGTGAATCTTCCCAGCATGAAGTCCAGACCCCGACCGAACGCGTCGACGACTTCCGATGTCCCCGAGGTTCCCCGGTCGGCGATGCGATGGGGGATCGTGCCTCCCTCGTCGAAGCGGCCCCGGCCCGGCCCCGCTCCGCGAAGATCCGTCCCGAACACGGCCTCGATGAAGGGCGCATAGGTTTCGACGTCGGGCATCATGACGACGACGTCCCGGGGCTCGAGCCCCGGGCACTCCTCGAAGCAGGCCAGCAGCTCGTCCTTCAGGACTTCGACCTCGCGCATGGGGCTGTGACAGGAGTGAATGCGCAGGCTTGCATCGTTCGAATCGAGGGGAATCGGCGGAGCATCGTCGACGCCTCGCTCCTCGAGGCGGAGCATGTCCCGCTGTAGTACGTGCAGGAGCCCCTCGTCCTCCGGCGACGGGTCGCGATAAAGATCAGCGGGGTCCTCCTCGTATCCCAACCCTTCGAGCGCAGCCTGGAAATCCCGTCCGAGGCGGCCCAGGGATGCGAGCAGGGGGTGGCCGATGTCGAGATGAAGAGACGCCACGTCTTCGTTCGGGGCCGCACGACGCGCACGACGCACCTCGGAGGCCGAGGCAATCTCCGCCCAGTACTCGCGCGACGGATTCAGGACGAAGAGGTGAAGCTCGACCTGTGACGATGCACGATCGAGCGCCTCGAGGAAGATCGGAGGAAGCGTCGATACACCAAAAAGTGAGACTCGCTCTGGAAGCGGGGCGAGAGTAGCCCCGCCCTCCCTCATCGCTTCGACGAAGCGATTCGCGCGCCTCGCCAGGTGGTCACCGCCGAGGCGAGCGACGAGTTCGCGCCACAGGATGGCCTGCCACGCCTCGTCCTCCTGCAACCCGACGAGCTCATGCTGCTCCCACCCGAGGATCATCTCCGGGCGATACGTGAGGTAGTCATCGAAGCAACCGGCCACGCGATCGGCCAGCTGCAGGCGCTTTCGGCCTTCCACATCGTCGGCCAGATACCTCTCGACGGAGGCGAACGCCGGGTCTTTCATCACCGTGGGCAGGAGATCCGCAACCGACCACATCAGACATTCGCGCGCGAAGGGATCGGGCCGGGCATCGCACTCTCCGAGGACCGCCGCAAAGAGCATCTCGACCAGATCGCGCGGAAAGAGGAACCTGGGGTTGGCCCAGATCCCGAGACGATCGGCGAGCTGCATCGAGATCCAGCGCTCCATGCCGCGTCCCTGGACCACGATCGTCTCACGATCGAAGGGATCGAGATCGAGATTACCCACGACCCCGGCGAGCGATTCGATCAGCTCTTCGGTGCGATTGCTGCGGTGAACGATCATCTCGGACTCGTCACCAATCTCGCCCCACCCAGCGTTCGCTGCCGTCACTCATGCCATACGCCCAGCCAGGAGCTTCGCCGCCTCGATGACGCGATCCGGCGGCATCGAGGTAAAGCACAGGCGAACCCAGCTCGCATAGTCGTTGCCACTGGAGCTCCCCGGCGCAATGATCACCCCATCCTCGAAGCAGTCCTCCAGGAAGCCGGGCAAGCCGCGCTCGTCGAGGTGCGGGCCGGCATCCAGGAAGAAGAAGGTCGACCCCTCGGGTGCGGCGAGGCCCAGAATGTCGGCGGCCCGCTCCCCCGCTTCACGGTAGAGATCGCGGGCCTTCTCGACCCACTCACAACCCTCGCGAAGCGCACGCTCGGCGGCGATCTGGCCCGCGGTCGGCGCCCCGTAGAAGGTATGCGTCGCAACCTTGCGCGTCTCGGCCACGATCTCGGAAGGGCCGACGAGATAGCCCACACGATTCCCCGCCATCCCGTAGGCCTTCGAAAAGGAGTAGACAGAGATCGTCCGCTCCGGCGCGAGGCGGCCGAGGGAGAAATGCTCGCCGCAATAGACGAAGTCCTCGTAGACCTCGTCCGAGAGCAGCCACCAACCCTCCCGCTGTGCCAGCTCGGCCATCGCCTCGAGCCAGGCGCGGGGCAATACGCGACCGGTCGGGTTCGATGGCGTGGAGACATAGAGGGCAACGGTCGCGTCGCCGGCGCGCTCGCGGATCGCCTCGACCGCCGACTCGGCGGAGTCCACCCGATCGTAGAAGGGCACCTCGACCGGTCGGCCTCCGAAGGCCTGTACGATACCGCGAATCAAGGGCCAGAAGGGCGCAAGAATCAGGACCTCTTCGCCGGGCGCGACGAGGGTGTCCACCGCGCACGCGAGCGCACCCGTCGCGCCCGCGGTGACCTGGATCGAGTCTCGCTCGCACGCCAGCCGATTGCGCGCGCGCACCTTCTCCAGGATCCCGTCGATCAGTTCGGGGATTCCCTGGGTATCGACATATCGATGCATGCCCGGGTGTTCCTCGACCCGGATGTCCTGCATGCGTCCGCCTTCGAAGGGCTCCATCCACGTATCACCCACATGGAGGGGATAGATCGGGCCGGGGTGATCCCTCAAGCGGTCCGTGAAGGGCGAGTAGATCGCACCGGGGATCGCGCGGGTAGTGGTCGCGAAGCGGGGGCTGCGGGGCATGCGTGGGATCCGTGGACTTCGGATGGAGAATAGGGCAGAGCGAAATCAGAGCAGGGATTCGTATCCCTCGCGAAAGGTGGGGTAGCGAAAGCGGTATCCCGCCGCGAGAAGTCGGGAGTTGCTGCAACGCTTGCTGCCGCTGCGGCGGGGCCTGGGGCTCGCCGACGCATCCCCTTCGCGGGCCAGGGGCACGCCTGCCCGTTCGGCCAGCCAACGGATCACGACCGCCTCGTCAGCCGGCTCACAATCGACTCCGAGCACGATCTCGGGAAGATCCTCGCAGCCCATCAGGTGCCGCAACGTGCCGGCTGCATCGTCGCGATGAATGCGATTCGTATAGTGTGGAGCACCCGGGCGGATCGACATCCTGCCCTCGGCGACCGCCCGCAACATCTGCGCGCGATCGGGGCCGTAGATCCCGCCCAGGCGTACGATCGTCGCGGGTTGATTGCCGGCGAGGAGCAGGCGCTCGCCGCAGAGCAGGATATCGCCGCGGAAGTTGGCGGGTGCCGCCACCGACCCCTCGTCGACCCACTCGCCCCGGCGCTGGGCATAGACCGCGGTGCTGGATGTCAGGAAGAAGCGCTTGGGTCTCTCGCCCTGATCCGATAGAGCGTCGAGCAGGCGACCGATCCCGTCGAGATAGATCGAGCGGTAGGCATCTTCGTCGCCTCGACCGGCCCCCGCGGTATAGAAGACGAAATCGAGACCGACCGGCAGGCAGCCGAGGGAATCGACTCGAGTCAGATCGCCACTCAGCGGCTGGATCTCGGGAGGCAGCTTGCCCGGATTCCGGCGCAGGCCCCAGACATCGTGCCCGTCTGCGGCGAGCCTCGCTCCCAGGGCGCATCCCACGTATCCACATCCGGCGATCAGAACTCGGGCCATGCCCCAAGGGTGCCGCAGATGGTCCTTCGACCACACCCTCTCCGCGCTGCATTTCATCACACGATCGCGTGCCGCTCGCTGGCGCCCGGGGTCGGACCTCGAGCCCGACCCCCTATACTGGCGGAGATGGAACCGATCATCGGAATATCCCAATGCCTGGACGCCGGCGGCCGCATCCAGCCTGGACGCGAATATCTCTACGGCGATTTCGCCTACGTGCGCGCGATCGAACGGGCCGGAGGCATCGCGCTGCTACTCCCGATCCAGAGCCGAGCGCGCGAGCTGGTAGAGCGGATCGATGGACTGCTGCTTCCGGGCGGCGACGACTTACTACCTACGAGCCCCTATCCCGCAGACGTGAGCTTCGACGCCGCGGACCCGCGGCAGATCGACTTCGATCGCACGCTGCTCGTGGCGGCCCTGGAACGAGGTCTGCCGATCATGGGGATCTGCTATGGCGCCCAGCTCATGGCGCTCCATCGTGGAGGTCGACTGCACTACGACATCCCGCACGACGTGCCCGGCGCGATGGACCACCAGCTAGCGGAGAAGGGGGGCCGACACGAGATCCGGGTCGAGCCCGAAAGCCGGCTGGCCCGGATCCTCGGAGCCGAGACCGCCAGCGTCAACAGTCTCCATCATCAGGCGATCGAAGATCCCGGGACGGGCCTGCGCGTCTGCGCGACCGCACCCGATGGTGTCATCGAGGCCATCGAATCCGTCGGTTTCGACGGTTCCGAGCCAGGCGCGCTCCCGCAGGGCGATTCCGCGTGCAGAGAGGTATTCCTCGGCGTACAGTGGCATCCCGAGAAGCAGCCGGGGGCCGACTCCGACGCGCTCTTCGCGGCACTGATCGACGCCGCCAGATCGACGACGGCGGCGAAACATTCACGTAGCGAGCGAAGAAGTGACGCCGCCGGGAGCCGCGAATAGCCCCAAGGGATACCATCGCGTCGATGCTGCTTCGAATCTACTCCGGCCTCTTCTGGGCCTTCCTCACCCTCACCTCGGTCGGACTCTTCCCAGTGGCCGTCTTGATCTGGGCGCTGACGGCCCCCTTCGACCGCCGAAAGCGCATCCTCCACGCATTCACCAGCTGGTGGGCCAATCTCTACACCTGGCTCAACCCCGCCTGGCCCGTCACGGTAAAGGGAAGGCAGAACATTCCTCGGCACGAGGCCTGCATGATGGTCGCCAATCACCTCTCCCTGCTCGACATCCTGGTGATGTTCCGCCTGCGCACCCATTTCAAGTGGGTCTCCAAGGTGGAGAACTTCAAGGTCCCCTTCATCGGCTGGAACATGAAGCTCAATCGCTACATCGAGCTCAAGCGCGGCGATCGCGCCAGCGTGCTCCAGATGATGCGAACCACCGAGCTCGCGATCGCCGAGGGCAATTCGATCATGATGTTTCCGGAGGGAACGAGGTCCCCGAGCGGCCGCTTGCGCAGCTTCAAGCTCGGAGCCTTCGAGCTGGCGCTCCGCTGCAAGGTCCCGATCCTGCCGATCGTGATCCAGGGGACGCACGACGCCCTCCCCAAGGCGGGCTTCGTGCTGCAGGGGAAGCATCCGATCTCTCTCGAGGTCTTGAAGCCCATCCCCTACGAAAAGTTCGCAGACATGAAGGCCGAGGAGGTCAGCCATGAGGTCCGCGAGTTGATTGCGTCTCACCTCGATGAGAGCGAGTTTGCAGACGAAGGAGCACCGGGCTGAAGCCGCATCGATTCAAGGCTCACGCAGCTTCCCGCGCATGAGCTTTCCCGTGGCGTTGCGCGGCAGGGCATCGACGATGTGGAAGCGGATGGGGACCTTGTAAGCCGCCAGCCGCTCTTCGCAGCCAACCCGCAGCTCTGCGAGATTCACCGTCGCCCCCGGTTGCCCGACCAACCACGCGACAGGACGGCTTCCAAATCGGTCGTCGAGTACGCCTGCGACTCCGGCCTCCGCGACACCCGTGAGCTCGAGCAGCGCCGTCTCGATCTCGGCCGGGTACACGTTCTCTCCGCCGGATACGATCAGATCGCTGCGGCGATCGAATACGCGGAGCCTTCCGTCGGGGGTGAGAGAGCCGATGTCGCCCGTGAAGAGCCAGCCTTCGCGAAGGGCGTCCC
>CBDUYG010000185.1:0-6568 GCA_965371385.1 uncultured Myxococcales bacterium
GCCCAGCGCGCGGGATCGATCGCGAAGACCTGCCCCTGCATCGGCCCGCCACGCGCTCGACGATCTCGATTCGCTAATGCGACCTCGCGGTAGCGCGCCAGAGCCGTGCGATCGTCGAGGGCGCTCGTATCTTCCTCGAGGTGCTCCTGCAGCAGCTGGACTCGAAGGCGCCGCACGATCTCTTCATCCCAGAACGAGGCGTTCAGTTCGCTGTCCCCCTTGAACGAGCGGAACATCGTATTCGCCGAGCCGATCGTCGCCCAGCCGTCATCGATCGCAGCGAACTTGGCGTGAACGTAGACATCCTCGTAGCGTCCCTCACCGCGATCCTTCGCGAGGGCCGCAAAGGTGAAGCGCTCGCTGTCTCCCAGGCAGGCGAGCGAATCGAAGACGGGCTTCGCCAGGGGATGTTCTCGCGCCGCCACGACCTCGGGCATGGTGACGCGCGGAACCAGCACGGTAACGTCGACTCCTCGCTCGAGTGCGGCGTGGAGTGCCGCGATGATGTCGGGACAGAGCAGGAGCTGATTCTCGAAGTAGATCGTGCTGCGAGCTGCGCCGATCGCAGCGAGATATTGCTCCCGGATGCTGAAGTCTCCCTCCGCGATCGGATGACCCGGCCCGGGCAGACCCGGGGCCGGGCGATCGTCGCGATAGAGCCCCGGCAGGATGCTGCGCGTGATCTGCACCGGCGTCGTTCCGGCAACCGCGCTGGGCACGCTCGGGAACTCGAGGTCGTCTGCCTCCGCGAGGCTCGGGTACGCCCCGTACTTCGCCTCGCGCTCGCTCGCCTCGTTCCAGCGCTGAACGAAGTTGTGCGCGACGTCCGAGGCCGATGGACCCTGGACCTCCAGGTAGATGTCGTGAATCCCCTTGCCGTCCGGGATCGAGGAGTCCTCGGGGTGACCCGGCGGAACCAGGGAGCCCACGTCCAGATTGATTCCACCGACGAAGGAGACCTCACCGATCTGCCCCGCGTCGACGATCCAGCTCTTCTGGTGCTGACAGAACTTCGGCACCCGATCCCAACGCACCCGGATCTTCGAGCCGCGCGCTTCGAGGAAGCCGAAGCTCTCCTCGCCGGCCGGGAAATGCTCCTCGTCGGCGATCTGCTCCTCGATATCCGGCTCGCTCCAGAAGAGCGCGCGCACATCGACGCCGCGCTCGGCCGCCCGCTCGAGGACGTCGAAGAGGCTTCCTCGGGCGTCGGGCATCTCGAATGCGCGAGCGATGAACGCCACCGTGACCCAGACACTCCGACTCGCACCCTCGACCGCTTCGCAGATGCGCCGGAACGCGGGCTCCCCGTCGACGAGAGGATTCACGCGATTTCCGGGCCGCAGGGGATAGGCGCCGCTCACGGCGTGGGGAATGTGGGGAGCGGATTTCTTCGTCATGGTGGAGCTCCTGTTTTCACGGGCCGAGAGGCTGCGTCGTAGAGTCCCGGCCGATCCAATCACTCAGCGCTCACGAAAAATGCGGGCTCGCGGACGACGCTCAACGCGCGGGCAGGACCTCTCGCATCACCCGCAGGATATTGCCTCCCAGGATCTTCGTCACCGACTCGGGCGCGAGCCCAGCGTCCAGCATCGCCTGGGTCAGGACTCGCAGTCGGCTCGTGTCGAACGAAACGGTGGTCCCTCCGTCGTAGTCGGATCCGAGCGCGACATGGTCGTCGCCGACGAGGTCGACCACGTGCTTCATGGCGGCTGCGATGTCGCCCGGCCGGGTGCCGCAGACGGCCGTGTCCCAGTATCCGATCCCGATCACTCCGCCTCCCGCGGCGATCGCCTTCACGTGACGATCCGAGAGATTGCGAGCGTTGTCGCAGGTCCCCTTCACACCCGTATGCGAGACCACGACCGGCTGCTTCGACCCCGCCAGGACCTCGTCGATCGCCTTCGGCGAGAGGTGGGCGATGTCGATCATCATGCCGAGCTTCGCCATGCGCTCCAGCAGCGCCCTTCCCTCCTCCGTGAGCCCCGAGCGCTCCAGCCCGTGGGCCGAGCCCGCAAAGGCGTTGTCGAAGAAGTGGGTGAGGCCGATCATGCGGAAGCCCACGTCGTAGAGCTCTTCGACACGCGAGGCGTCCCCTTCGAGTGCGTGGGCCCCTTCGATCCCGAGCAGAGCGCCGACCCTCCGCGGGTCGTGGTGCCGAGCCTCCAGCAGGGCCTCGAGGTCGGCGCGGCTGCGTACCCATACGAGCTCCCCCTCGGAGGCATCGATCGCCGCCTCGAGGCGCCCAGCTTGAATCAAGGCCCGGTCGAAAGGCCCGAGGCCCAGCCCCTTCCCGGCGAGGAAGTCCGCCAGGACGAGCATGTCGGGCATCGATCCATCGGTTCCGTCGATGTTGAAGCCCAGCGGGATCTTCGTGGGCACCGTGAAGAACTGCAGCCCGACCCCTCCTTCTTGCAGCCGCGGCAGATCGACGTGACCGCGGCTGGAGCGCACGAGAAGGTCGCGCCCGAAGAGCGTGGTATCGGCGTGGAGGTCGACGACAAATGCCTCATCGTGGAGCCTTCGCGCTTCATCACCCACTCGGAACTCGCCCAGGGGCTCGACGAGATTCACCCAGCGCTCGAGGTCGGAGGCCGCCCAGAAGAACACTCCGACGGCCACGAGGAGGAAGATCGAGAGAAAAATCGAAACGAACGCGAGAGCCCTGGCTACTCCCCGCAAAGTCGGAGCTCCCGGATTCGGCGCAGCATGGGAGCGCTAACCCTGATCCTGATTACGCCCGCGACTCGTGACTTCCTTGCGTCTCTCGGCAAAGCTCTCGGGCGTCATCGACCGGAGCGATTCGCCCGTCTCGCGGGACTCGAACTTCATCGCGTCTGCGAAGTTCATCCCGCTGCCCTCGTCGATCAGGCGCTTGTACTCCTGCATCACGTGGGGAACGCACGAGAGCATGTCCTTGGCCAGCGCCCGGCACGTAGTGAGCAGCTCGTCCGCCGGGACGACCCGATTCACGAGACCCCACGCCTCCGCCTGCTGGGCCGAGACGAAGTTGCCGGTGAGCGAGATCTCCTTGGCGCGCCCGATCCCAACGATGCGCGAGAGCTTCTGACTGAGCCCCCAGCCCGGCAAGAGTCCCACCCGGGCATGAGTGTCGGCAAAGACCGCTCGATCGGAGGCAATCAGCACGTCACAGCAGAGCGCGATCTCGAAGCCTCCCGTAATCGCGTGGCCGTTGATCGCGCCGATGATCGGACCCTTGAAGTCCCCCATGGCCCGGGTCGGGTCGGTATCGGGGCCGAAGCCCTTCGACGCCCCATCCCCAGCCTGCGAGAGCTCCTTCAAATCCAGGCCGGCGCAGAAGGCGCGCCCCGATCCCGTCAGGATGACGACACGAACCTCGGAATCCTCCTCGAGCTCCCGAAAGGTGCTGGAGAGCATGGCTCGCAGCTCGGCCGAGAGCGCGTTCATCGCATCGGGTCGGTTCAGGGTGAGGGTGGCGACCCCTCCCTCCTTCTCGACGAGCAGGACGGGTTGACTCATGAGTTGCTCCCTTTCTGATGGGTGATCGTGGGTATCATCCCTGCTGAGTGGATCCTAGCAGGCGCGTATCGGAGCTATAAAAGAAGCTCGCCAATCCTCGCATGATGGCTATTGTGGGTCCGCCTCGGAGACCCCGGGTCGCGGGACGCGAACGCCAGAGATTCGATCTGCGTATCATTCTGGGATCAGACCGCGAATTCGCAATCTGATCTGGCCCTGGCCGGTGTCTCAGATCCGGCCTCCCCCTTTGCTGAACCGACACTCGAAGCGAGAGAGACTCCCCAATGTCCGCGTTGCGAGTAGTGCGTCGATGAGGCGAACCCGGCCGCCGCGGCGTCGCGAAAATGGGCGCCATCAGATCCCGCATATTTTGAGACGGCGTTCTATTGTAGAATGGGGCATGACTCTGGCGGCCATTTCTCTGGGGTCGAGCCTCATTGCAGGCCTGCCCGCCCTCGCTGATGACATCGTCCCCATGGGAGCGATTCCGATCGGCGGCGACGGCGGCGAGGGGCCGGTCTACTCGATCGGCCGATTCGAGCTCGAATACAGCGAGCCCCATCCCGATCATCCTCCCCTCGACACCGTTCTCCCGGCCATCGTGGAGCTCGCTCCCACCCCCAGCGGCTACGCGGCACCCGTACCCGGCGAGCCGACCGAGGAGGTGGAGATCAGCGATGTCCCGGGACCGGCGCGAGACTTCCACGCCAGCGCCATCGGGACGATCTCCAGGACGCTACTGGCCTCCGTCCACGATCTCGGGCTCCTGGGCGTCTATGTGCTGCCCAGCACCGAGGACATCGATGCCGAGACCGAGCGGGATCTCCGCCCCCCCGGCGAGACAAGCCTGCGCTTCAGTGTCTGGACCGGCCGCGTGAAGACCGTCCGCACGATCGCCGTCGGAGATCGCATCAAGGGCGATTGGGTGGTGAACAACAAGAAGCAGAAGCACGTGCGGCGCATGTCCCCGATCCAGCCCGAGGGTGAGGGAAGAGAGGGGAGCACCGACCTGCTGCGCAAGGACGAGCTCGAGGATTATCTCTTCTTCTTGAATCGCCACCCCGGACGTTACGCCGAGGCCTCCCTCTCCGCCTCGGAAGACGGGGAGGGAATCGCCCTCGACTATCGGCTGCACGAGTCGCGGCCATGGACCGTCTACGCTCAGTCCTCGAATACGGGAAGTGAGCGGACCAATCCGTGGCAGACCCGCCTCGGCTTCATTCATCGTCAGGTGACGAACAACGACGACATATTCTCCTTCGAGTATCTCAATGCAGGCGGCGACAACGTCAACGCCATTCAAGGCAGCTACATCGCACCCTGGTTTCGCAAGGAACGGCCGGGCTGGCTCAAGAAGTCCGGCTTCGAGCCCAAATGGCTCGCCTGGCTGAACCGCGACAAGATCCCCTGGTGGGGTAGCGATCGGCTCAGGTGGCGCATCGGCGCCACCTGGAGCCGGGTGAAGATCCGCTTCGTCGACGACCTCCCAGACCCCCAGAACGGCAACGACAAGCTCCTCAACCTCGATTGGAGCGCCAACGGGCAGCTCATCTACAACTTCTGGCAGCATCGGAACTTCTTCCTCGACGGCTTCGCCGGGGTGAATCGCCGCAACCTCCAGGTCCACAACGAGGTGCTCGGCAATCGCGGCACCGCCCAGCTCTGGGAGTTCCCGGTCGGATTCAAGTTCGAGCGGGTGAACGAGTACTCGAACCTGTTCGGATTCTTCAGCTACGAGTACGGCTTTTCGAACAGCAACCAGAGCAACTTCGAATCCGATCTGGGCCGGCCCAATTCGGACCACGAGTGGAACGTTCTGCGCTGGGACCTCACCTGGAGTCACTTCCTCGAGCCGCTCATCAACTCGAAGGAATGGAAGGATCCGAGTACCCCCCGGAGCTCGACACTCGCCCACGAGTTCTTCTTCCTCACGCGCGGCCAGTACGGCTTCGACTACCGCTTGATCCCCCAGGTTTCCCAGGTCATCGGTGGTCTCTACAGCGTGCGTGGCTTCGACCCGGGGATCGCCGTCGGCGACTCGATCTACCTCGGCACCTTCGAGTACCGCTTCCATCTGCCCCGCGCCCTGCCGATTCGCCGGCAGCCCGTCAATCTGCCCGTGATCGGCGACTTCCGCGTCCAGCCCCAGCAGGTCTACGGAAGGCCGGATTGGGACTTCATCATTCGCGGCTTCGTCGATGCCGGTTATTCGGTGCGCAACCGGCGGGGCGATAATCCCTCGGCCTCCGAGACGAACCAGACCCTCGTTTCCGCAGGGGTCGGACTCGAGGCGAACTTCCGCGGGCACGTCAGCCTGCGCGCCGACTGGGGTCGGGGCCTCTACCGGAAGGTGGATTCGTTCTGCCAGGGGCCTGGATGCCCCAACATCCCGGACGGAATCGACAAATCGGGCAAATTCCATCTGATCTTCAGCATCAGTTATTGAGCCATTCATCGAACCACCCTGCGCCTGAGGGCATCGAGAGAAGACGGACATGAGAGAGAGCCAGAGAGAGAGCAGAGGAGACGGCGCAGCCATCCGCTGTCGCGAGCGTGTGAGCGCACGCTCCCGTTATGGCCGCTTCGAGCGCGTGATGGCGCGCCTCACCCTGCTCTGCTTCATCGCGGCGCCGATCCACGCCGAGACCACCGATACCCGGGCCCTCGGCAGCGTCCACCACGCCGACGGCACCGGTCGCTTCACCGTCGATACCGACGTCCACACGCAATACGACCAGAGCGTCCGAGCCGGCATCCTCGACTTCGCTCGCGACATCCAGCAGCCCGCCAGCCACACCCTCGAGTTCGTCCAGCAGTCGGGTGAATCCGTGCTCCTGCGCATGCCCGGAGTGATGCCCGCGAACTTCATGGGCTCGCTCATCGCCGCCGGCGAAGTCGTGATCGCGAATCCCGCCGGCATCTTCTTCCAGGATGGCTCCTTCATCGACGTCGGGAGCCTGATCGCCACGGGCTCCTCGATGACCAACGACCAGTTCTTCAATCGTGAGGGTGCCTTGCTCGACCTCACGGGTCCGGTGGTCAACGCCGGAACGATCCGGGCCGGCGACGT
>CBDUYG010000186.1:0-6567 GCA_965371385.1 uncultured Myxococcales bacterium
CGTGAGTCTGGACGACAAGTACCTCCTCCGGCGGGGATCGATCTACCTGAGCGGGATCCAGGCTCTGGTGCGGCTTCCACTGGTTCAGGCCGCACGGGACGCGGCGGCGGGCCTCGACACCGCCGGCTTCATCTCCGGCTATCGCGGGTCACCTCTGGCCGGGCTCGACCAGCAGCTCTGGCGAGCCCAGGGCCTGCTCGACGAGCACCGGATCCGCTTCCTGCCCGGACTCAACGAGGAGCTCGCGGCGACCTCGGTCTGGGGCAGCCAGCAGGTGGGATTGCATGGACGCGCCCGGCATCAGGGCGTATTCGGCATGTGGTACGGCAAGGCTCCCGGCCTGGATCGCGCTTGCGATGCGATGCGTCACGCCAACGCGGCGGGCACGGCTCCCCACGGAGGCGTGCTGGCCATCTGCGGCGACGATCATGCCTGCAAATCCTCGTCCTATCCGAGTCAGAGCGAATACGCCTTGATGCATCTCGAGATTCCGATCCTCAGTCCAGCGAGCGTCCAGGACGTTCTCGACTTCGGGCTGCTGGGTTGGGCGCTCTCCCGGTACTCCGGATGCTGGGTCGCGATGATCGCCCTGGCGGACGTGATGGACAGCTCGGCCGTGGTGCGAGTCGCTCCCGAGCTGCCCGAGATCGCCCTGCCGGGCGAATTCGAGCTGCCCGAGGGAGGGCTCCACATTCGGCTTCACGACGACCCGAAGGAGCAGGAGCGTCGGCTGAGGGAGTTCAAGATTCCGGCCGTGCTCGAGTTCGCACGCGCGAACGATCTCAACCGGGTGGTCTTCGATTGTCCGCAGCCCCGCCTGGTGATCGTCACGACGGGCAAGTCCTACGCGGACACCCGCCAGGCGCTGGACGACATTGGGATCGACGCCGCGAAGGCGAGGCAGATCGGGCTCCGCCTCGTCAAGGTCGGAATGCCCTGGCCCCTCGATCCCGTGCGGCTCAGCGAGTTCTGCCGCGGTGCCGAGCGCGTGCTCGTCGTCGAGGAGAAGCGGCCCGTGGTCGAGGGGCAGCTGAAGGAGATTCTGTACTCCCTACCCAACGGTGCTCGCCCCCGAGTGGTGGGGAAGCGCGACGATCACGGCGGTGTCCTGCTGGATGCGACCGGCGATCTCGACTCGGTCGCCATCGCCCGGGCGATCGCGCTGCAGCTTCCGGCCGGCGTCTCGACCGAGCCCATCGACGACTACCTCGCGCGCGTCTCCGCCGGCGAGGTCCTGAGCTTCGATGCCCCCCGACAGATCGAGCGGATTCCCTACTTCTGCTCGGGCTGTCCCCACAATCGATCCACCATCGTGCCCGAAGGCAGCCGCGCCCTGGTCGGGATCGGCTGTCACTACATGGTCCAGTGGATGGATCGCGACTCCGATTCCCACTCCCAGATGGGGGGCGAGGGAGTCGCATGGCTCGGGCAGGAGGAGTTCAGCGAAGAGGAGCACGTGTTTGCGAACCTCGGAGATGGCACCTACCTCCACTCGGGCATCCTGGCGATTCGTGCCGCCGTCGCGGCGGGATCGCGCATCACCTTCAAGCTCCTCTACAACCACGCCGTGGCGATGACCGGCGGGCAGCCGCTGGATGACATCCTCGACGTGCCCCGCATCACCCGCCAGTTGGCGGCGGAAGGGGTCGAGGAGATCGTCGTCGTCGCCGAAGAGCCCGAGCGCTATCGGGGCCAGGGCGGGGCGGGGCGCGTCCCAGAGGAGAAAGGCGGGGTTGGGCTCGCCCCAGGGAAGACGGGCGGGGCTGGGCGCGCCCCCGGAGTAGAAGCCGAGGGGGCTCTCGCCCCCGGAGTAAAAGTCGAGTCGCGCAGCCGACTCGAGGCGGTGCAGCGACGGCTGCGCGAGTACCCGGGCGTGAGCGTTCTGATCTACGACCAGGGCTGCGCGGCCGAGAAGCGGCGCCAGCGTCGACGCGGAGAGATCGAGGATCCCAAGCAGCGCGTCTTCATCAACGAGCGGGTCTGCGAGGGCTGCGGCGATTGCAGTGTCGTCTCGAATTGTCTCTCGGTGGAGCCGATCGAGACCGAGCTGGGCCCCAAGCGGCGCATCAATCAATCCTCGTGCAACAAGGACTTCAGCTGCCTCGAGGGATCCTGCCCGGCTCTCGTGCTCGTGAAGGGAGGCGAGCTGCGCAAGAAGGCCCCGGCGGATCTCGCGGATCTCCTCACGGCTCTGCCGGATCCGCCGCAGGCGCGGTGCCTCGACGAGGGCGGCGTCTACAACATCGTCGTGGCCGGGATCGGCGGCACGGGAGTCACCACCGCGGCAGCTCTGCTCGGGATGGCGGCCCATCTCGAGGGCAGGGCGAGCGGTGTGCTCGACATGACGGGGCTGGCCCAGAAGGGCGGCGCGGTCGTCTCCCACGTACGCATCGGCCGCGAGCCGGAGAGCCTTCACGGAACCCGGGTCCCGAGCCGCTCAGCCGATCTGCTGCTGGGCTGTGATTCAGTGGTGGCATCGAGCGATGCCGTGTTGGGCAGCCTGCATCGTCGCACGACGCAGAGCGTGATCAACTCGCACTTCGCACCGACTGCGGCTTCGATCGGCCCGGGCGACGCGTTGGCGTCCGAGTCCCAGCTCATCGAGCGAGTGCGGGCTGGCAGCCGCCGCCTCCATTCGATCGATGCCACCCGTCTGTGCGAGGAGGCGCTGGGCGACGCGATCGGGAGCAACCTCTTCCTGCTCGGGCATGCCTATCAGCGCGGCTTGATTCCGCTGGGCCTCGACTCGATCGATCGGGCGATCGAGCTCAACGGCGTCGCGCTCGAGATGAATCGGCTCGCTCTGGGTCTCGGACGGCTCTCGGCCTTCGATCCCAAGCGGCTCGAGGATCTCTTCGCTTCGGTCGAAGACGAAAGCGAGCCCGGCCTGGACGTCTTCGTCTCGAGAAGAGCCCGCGATCTCAGCGATTACCAGGACTCCGACTATGCGGCGCGCTATCTCGAGCTCGTCGATCTCGTTCGCAGCATCGAAACCGAGCGCATCCCCGGAGCCGAGCGGCTGAGCTGGGCCGTGGCGCGCGGGGCCTACAAGCTGATGGCCTACAAGGACGAGTACGAGGTCGCCCGACTCCATACGCAGCCGAGGCCCGGCGGCGACGCGGGCGAGAGCGGATTCCTCGAGCGGCTCTCGCGTGAGCTCGAGGGAGAGATTCGGGTCGAGCTTCAGATCGCTCCGCCGCTCTTCGCGAGACGGGATAAGGTGAGCGGTCGCTTGATGAAGCGATCGGTGGGACCCTGGTTCTTCGCGGTCATGCGTCTGCTGGCGCGTTTCAAATTCCTGCGCGGCAGCGTCCTCGATCCCTTCGCACGCCTGCCGGAACGTCGGCTGGAACGTCGCCTCGCCCGGGAGTATCACGCGACGGTGCGAGAGCTTGTGCGGGGTCTCGACGATCGGAATCATGACCTGGCCTGCCGCATCGCCGAGCTGCCCCAGAAGATTCGCGGATTCGATCGCATCAAGCAGGCCTCGGCTCTGGCCGCGGGGAGCGAGCAGGACCGGCTTCTCGAGGAGTTTCGCGTATCGCCGCCCCCCTCCTTCCGTACAGCTCGGTGAGGTGCCGACGAGCGGGCAGGCAAGCTGCGTATTCCCTGCATTCGATCGCGAAGAGGGCCCCATCTCGGGCAGGGTGGGGTTGGGGCAAAAAATTCCGGGCCGATGGGGCTGGGGCTTGAAGTTCCCGGTTGGGGGTGGTTTCCTCCTGCGCTCGGCCGAGGGGTGAGTCGTGCGAGACCCTGCGGATGGGTCCGCGACGGCGGCTGATTCTCGAAGGCCCCATCTCCCGCGACGCGACGGCCAGGTCCGTCGGCTCGCCCGTAGGACGGACCCGTGCTCGAGCACCTCAAGCCCAGCGAGGATGAGATCCGGAAGCTGGCGCTCCGAGAGACCGACCCGACGCAGGTGCATCGCTTCGAGCCGATCGCTCGAGGTCCGGTATTCGCCGTGATCGCTCTCGCCACCGTGCTGCTGCTCGCACTCCCCTCCTGCGCGCTGCGGCTGCTGCGCGGCCTGGCGCGCCGAGGGGGTGAACGCGCCTGATGGCCGAGCTCTTCGATGTGGTGGTGGTGGGCTCGGGCCCGGCCGGATCGGTGACGGCGGCGACCCTCGTGGAGTCCGGGCTGCGGGTGCTGATGCTGGACGTGGGGAACGGCGACGAGGGGTACCTGGATCTCGTGCCGGACCAGCCCTTCAGCGCGATCCGGTCGGGCGACCCGGAGCAGCGGCGCTATCTCCTGGGCGACGACCTCGTGGGTGTGCCGAGGGGCGACGTCCGGGTGGGGGCCCAGCTCACGCCACCGCGTCAGTTCGTAACGAGGGATGCCGAGCGGCTCCTTCCCGTCGAGGGCGAGGGCTTCGAGCCGATGCAGAGCCTGGCTCTCGGGGGGCTTGGCGCCGCATGGGGTGCCGCGTCATTCACTTATACCGAGCACGAGCTGCGGCGCATCGGCCTGCCCGTCGAGGTCTTCCGGCGCCACTATGACCGCGTAGCCCGCCGCATCGGGTTGAGCGGCGATCCGGACGACGACGCATCGGCGACCTGCTTCGCCGGCATCGAGCACCACCAGCCGCCGCTGGAGCTGGACTCCGTGAGCGGCGCACTCTGGCACTCGTACCAGCGGAAGCGTGCGGGTCTTCTCGAGCGCGGTCTGGCTCTGGGCCGGACCCCTCTTGCGGTGCTCTCCCGCGACCTCGGCGACCGACGCGCGAACCCCTACTTCGACATGGACTTCTGGGGCGACTCGCGGCGCTCGGTATTCCGGCCCCGCTACCTGGTCGAGGCGCTCGAGCGTGAAGAGGGATTCCGGCTGGAGCGCAGGCAGCTGGTCTGCCGCTTCGAGGAGCGGGGCGACCGCGTGCGAATCGAGACTCGCGACCTGGAGAGCCGGGAGCTGCGCTCCTTCGAAGCGCGGCGGCTGGTGCTGGCGGCGGGTGCGATCAACTCCGCGCGACTCGCGCTGCACTCGCTCGCTCGGGCGGACGCCACGGCGCCGATCCTCTGCAATCCCTATCACTACGTGCCGTGCGTCAGCCTGTCTCGCCTTGGCCGCAGCGCGCAGGACCGGCGCCACAGCCTTTCCCAGCTCGTCGCGATCTACAGCCCGGAGGACGATCGCGAAGACTTCGTCACGGCCCAGATCTACGGGTATCGCTCGCTGTTGCTATTCAAGTTCGCCAAGGAGATCCCATTGCCGGCGTGGGCGGGGCTCCTCGTGTCGCGGCTCCTCGTGAATTCGATTGCGATCGTCGGCATCCATCATTCCGATGCGCCGCACGGCGGCAAGACGCTCCGCCTCGTCGACCGGCCCGGCGCGGACCTCCCGGCCGTCCACTTCGACTACCGGCCCAGCGATGAAGAACGCGAGCTGCGTACGCGCCGCCAGCGCCGCTTGCTGAGGGAATTTCTCCGCCTCGGGATGGTGCCGATTGCGCACGTCGATCCTGGGAACGCCTCCAGCATCCACTACGCGGGGACGCTCCCCATGCAGGACGGTGGCGACGCAGCCAATGGGGGCATCACGACGCGCGCGGACGGTCGGCTCCAGGCCGCACCGCGCGTCTACGTGGCGGATAGCTCGAGCTGGCGCTTCCTTCCCGCGAAGGGGCTGACCCTCACCATCATGGCGAACGCGGACCGTGTCGCAGAGAACGTGGTGCGCGACCTGCGGGGCGGGCTGTGAGCGGCGCGGAGCGCGGCGAGCGAATCGCAGTGACGGGCGCCGCGGGCTTCCTCGGCTCTGCGCTCTGCGCCACCCTGGCTGCGTCCGGGTTCGGCGTGCGCGCGCTCGTGCGCGATGCAGAGCATGCCGGGGCGCTGCCGGAGGGCGTCGAGCGCGCCGCGTGTGTACTCCCGGAAGGAGTCGATCCGGCGGCGTTTTCGGGTGTCGACGTCCTCGTTCACTGCGCGTTCCAGACGCACTACCGCGACGCGGCGGAGGCGCGCGCCGTGAACGTCGAGGGATCACGACGAGTCTTCGCCGCGGCTCGCAGCGAGGGGGTCCGGAAGATCGTCTTCGTCTCGTCGATGTCCGCGCACGACGGAGCGGAGTCGGTCTACGGGCGAACGAAGCTCGAGGTCGAATCGCTGCTCGATCCGGATCGCGACGTGGCGATCCGTCCCGGGACGATCATCGGGCCGGGCGGCGTGTTCTGGCGCCAGGCGCGGTCGATCGCAGCGCTGCCCTTCATCCCGCTCTTCTACGGTGGCGACCAGCGCTTCCAGACGGTGGACCTCGACGACCTGTGCGAGGCGATTCGGCTCGCGATCGTGCGGGATCTATCCGGCGTGCTCACCTTCGCCGAGCGCGACCCCGTCCAGCTCCGCGACTTCTATGCGGAGATCGCCGAAGCGCTGGGAAAGCGACCTCGCTTCCTGTACCTCCCGGGTGCACCCACCCTGGCGGCGCTGCGCGCGGCCGAGTGGATCGGGCTGCCCCTGCCGCTCTCGAGCGACAACCTGCTGGGCCTCAAGAGGCTGCGCGTGGTCGACCTGTCGGACGATCTCGCGAAATTCGGCGCGACGCCGCGCACCATGCACGAGTCGCTCGCGC
>CBDUYG010000187.1:0-6558 GCA_965371385.1 uncultured Myxococcales bacterium
AGTCGGAGCAGTCGGAGCAGTCGGATGAATTGGCCGTGAGATCGGCCAGGGGATGGACTTGGGAATGGGCCAGCGACCGGGCCGTGAACGGGACCCGGAGGCGAGGATCGGAACATGAGCGTCGGCGTGGTCATCGTGACTCATTACAAGCTGGGCGAGCAGATGCTCCAGGCCCTTCGGCTGATCATTCCCGGCGCCCGGGAGTTCTACGCCGTATCCGTCCGCCCCGAGCAATCCGTGGACGAGATGCGCGACGGGATCTCGAAGTGCCTGAAAGAGGCCGACGAGGGCGATGGAGTCCTGATTCTCACCGACATGTTCGGCGGGACCCCGTCGAATATCAGCCTCTCCTTCCTCGACGAACACAACGTCGAGGTCGTGACCGGGATCAATCTGCCGATGCTCATCAAGCTGGCGACCCTCCAGGAGGACAAGAGCCTGGACGACCTCGCGGCTTTCATCATGGATTATGGTCGCCGGAACATCTCGGTCGCGAGCAAGCTGGTCTCCGGCGGTGAGCGATGAGCGAGGTCGCGGAGGCGGAGTTCACCGTGCGATCGGAGCTCGGAATGCACGCCCGCCCGGCGGGTCGCTTCGTGACGCTGGCGACGAGCTTCACGAGCGAGATCAGCGTCGGTAAGCGGGAAGAGTGGGTGAATGGATGCAGCGTTCTGTCGATTCTCTCCCTGGCGGCGGGCAAGGGCACGGTTTTGCGCGTGCGAGCCGAGGGAGAAGACGCCGAGTCTGCGGTGATCCAGCTCGGAGCCCTGATCGAGGCGAGCGAGGAGCCGGCGGCCTGACGCCCGTTTGCGGCCGACGGGGAGCGGACGACCCGGAAACGATCGATCGCGGGATCTGCTCACTCTCTGTGACATACATGCACCGAAGCTGACCGATTGATGCCGCAGGGGCGTTACTCTACCCTGCCCGACCTCATCAGCGATCCCGGGTCCTCGCGACCCCACGAAGCCCCGTGAATCGGCGCCCCGAGCGCCCGCCCGAAAGACAGGAGAAACGAAATGGCAACGCGATTGTTCTTTACCTCCGAATCGGTCTCGATGGGACATCCCGACAAGATGTGCGATCAGATCTCGGATGCCGTACTCGACGCCATGCTGGAGCAGGATCCACACTCCCGCGTCGCCTGCGAGACGGCTACCACGACGGGCTTGGTTCTCGTCCTCGGCGAGGTCACGACCGGTGCGGTCGTGGACATCCCACAGCTGGTGCGCCAGGTCGTCCATGATATCGGCTATACCAGCTCGGAGATGGGATTCGACGCGGCTACCTGCGCGGTCCAGGTGGCCCTCGGGAAGCAGTCCCAGGACATCTCCAAGGGTGTGACCGTCGGGGAAGGGCTGCACAAGGAGCAGGGCGCCGGCGATCAGGGAATGATGTTCGGCTTCGCGTGCAACGAGACGCCCGAGCTCATGCCCGCGCCGATTCGCTACGCCCACCAGCTCATCGAGTCCCTCCGCGGTCAGCTCGAGAGCGGTGAGCTCGATTATCTGCGACCCGACGCCAAGTCCCAGGTCACCGTGCAGTACGACGACAACGACAAGCCGATCCGCGTCGACACGGTCGTGATCTCGACCCAGCACCATCCCGACGCGAACCACAAGCAAATTCGCGAGGACGTCATCGAGAGGGTGATCCGGCCGACCCTGCCCGGTGAGTTGATCGATTCGGACACGATCTTCCACGTCAACCCGACCGGTCGCTTCGTGGTCGGGGGTCCGATGGGAGACGCCGGGCTCACGGGCCGCAAGATCATCGTCGATACCTACGGAGGCATGGGCCGGCACGGTGGAGGCGCCTTCTCGGGCAAGGATCCCTCGAAGGTCGATCGCAGCGCGGCCTATGCATCGCGACATGTCGCAAAGAACCTGGTGGCGGCCGGCGTTGCGGATCGCTGTGAGGTGCAGCTCGCCTACGCGATCGGCGTTGCCGAGCCGGTCTCGATCCGAGTCGATACCTTCGGCAGCAGCGACCTGGATCGCTCGGCCCTCGAGAAGCTCGTGCGAAAGCATTTCGACCTCACGCCGGCCGGCATCGACGAAGCCCTGAACCTCAAGCGCCCGATCTACCGGGCGACGTCCTACCACGGCCATTTCGGGCGCGAGGGCATTGGTCTGCCCTGGGAGGAGACCAGCAAGGCCGACGCGATTCGCCGGGACCTCTGAGCGAATTCCCGCGCCCTTCGGGTCTGGTTGCCCCCAAATGGCCTCCAGACCCCTGAATCGCCAAACTTCCGTGCTCCACTCCTTGACCCTTCCCGCGGGACGTGCGATATCACCCCACGCTTGGGGGGGCGGATGTGAGAGGCTGGAGCGGTCGTGTCCCTGGGATTGCCATGGGTGCCATGGGTGCCGGGGATGCCGGAGAAGTGGGCGAGACGGTGCGTGGTGACGTGGGGGCGCGAAAGCGCCATCTCCCGTTCCCGACCGCGCTGGTCGTGGCCCTGACCCTCTCGGTCGCCACCGGGGCCGACGCCGATGAACTCGCTTCTCTGGGGGGTATCGGTGTTTCAGGTGAGCCCAGGGTTCGCGTCAGCCTCTTCGAGCAGCGAGGGCGAGTGCGGGTGATCCCGGCGTCCGGTCGCGAGACGGCGATCGAGCCGAAGGGAGATGGGCTGCAGATTCTCCGCGGCCCCCGAGTGTCGCGTTGGAGTAGCCGAGGGACCGGGCCATTTCGCGTGGTCGGGAGCAGCAACGAGCTTCGCGTGCGGGGAGTCGTGCACGTGCTGAGGACGCAGGAAGGGTTGGAGGTGATCAACGAGGTCCCGCTGGAGAGCTATGTGGCCGGAACCCTCGGTGCCGAGATGTACTCCCGCTGGGAGTCTGCGGCCCTGGAGGCCCAGGCTGTGGCGATCCGTAGCTACACCCTGCATCAGATGAATCGCCAGGCAGACGCCCGCTTCGACGTGCGCGCCGACGTGAGGAGCCAGGTCTATGGGGGTCTGGCGAGCGAGTCTGCCCCGGTGCGCGACGCCACCCATCGCACGCGTGGCGAGGTCCTGCTCTACTCGGGCCGCCCGATCCTGGCCGCCTTCCACTCGGCCTCGGGCGGGCGCACGGCGAGCGCCGAAGAGGTCTGGGGCGAGTCGGTTCCCTATCTGCCCAGCGTGGAGATCGAGGGTGAGGACGACTCCCCCGATACCTACTGGCGGGCCTCGATTCGCCCCGGAACCCTGGGGCGGGCCGCAGCGAGCCTCGGCCATGCGATCGGGGACGTCGATCGAGCGCGGGTCGTCGAACGCTCGCGAAGCGGCCGGGCCCTCGTGGTCGAGCTGAGAGGGGAGCGCGGAAAGGCTCGCGTTCGGGGGCGCGATCTGCGATCTGCGCTCGGGCCGGGTACTCTCAAGAGCACCCGCTTCGAGATTCGCGAGGCCCACAGCGGCGTCGTGTTCGTCGGCTCGGGCTCGGGCCACGGAGTCGGGATGAGCCAGTGGGCCGCCCAGGCGATGGCTCTCAGCGGTTCGAGCTATCGTGAAATTCTTTCTAACTTCTACCCTGGGACCCGGCTCGGTCATGTGCGCGAGCTGGATTCCATCCGACTGCCCGAAGTATCGAGTGCAGCGGGGGATGATCATCGATCGGCCACGAGAGCCGAGATGGGAGCGACTGCTCAATGAATGGTTTTCCCGCGCTGCCCCTGCAGGCGGCTCAGCCCCAGGCGGGTGGGGACATTCCCTTCTTCGTGATGTTGATTGCGATCGGTCTCGTCTGGTTCTTCCTGGTGATCCGGCCCCAGCAGCAGCGCCAGAAGAAGCAGGAGGCCAAGCTCGCATCGGCGGAGAAGGGCGATCGCGTCGTTACGACCGGCGGGCTCTGCGGCAAGATCGTGGGCGTCGGCGATGACGAGTTCAGCGTGGAGATCGCGACCCTGAAGGGAGGGGGCTCGGTAAAGGTGCAGATTGCCAAGAATCGCATCGAGAGCGTCACGAAGCCAGGTGAAGAGCAGGCGGAGAAGGCCGAGAAGGCCGGGAAGAAAGAAGGAGGCAAACGATCGTGAGCGGTCTGAAATGGCGGATGGGCAGTGTGTCGGCGGTGATCCTGATCCTCGCCTACCTGACCTTCGCGAACTTCGTTCCGAAGGAGCAGAGGCTGGAGAGCAGCTTCCTGCCCGACGGAGGGCTGCGCCTCGGCCTCGATCTCCAGGGAGGCATCCACTGGGTCGTCGGCGTCAAGCTCGACGTTGCCCTCGAGCACGAGCTCCAATATCAGCTCGATTCGATGGTCGGCTTCCTCTCGCGGGACGAAGACGTCACACCCGCCGAGGCACGGGTCGATGATGGCCGCATGATCGTCGCCGGCGCCTCGGAGGAGGACGCCGAGAAGATCCGCGATATGGCCTCGGATGTCGGAATCCTCGACCTCGATACCAGCGTCGGCAACACGATGACCTACGTCCTGACCTCCGACTGGGTCCAGGAGATCCACGAGCGAACCATGTCCCAGGTCCTCGAGGTGCTGCGACGCCGCATCGACGACCCGGTTCGGGGAATTCCAGACTCCGTCGTGACCCGCCAGGGCGACGATCGCGTTCTGGTGCAGATTCCCGGCGGACAGATCGATCGCGGACGAGCGCGCGAGCTGCTGAAGTCGACGGGCTTCCTCGAATTCAAGATCGTGATCGACTCGGCGCCGACCGTGGACGATCTGGTGAAGTCGCATCCGACGCTGGAGCTCGACGAGGAGTCGGGCATCTGGTCCAGCGAGGACGAGATGATCGCCACCGAGCGGGATCCGGAGAACGAGGAGATCGTGATCCGCGCCCACCTCGTCCCCGTGACTCCGGACATCACGGGCGATTACCTCGTGGACGCGCGCGTCGGGCGGGACCCCCAGCAGCGCCCCCAGGTCGACTTCACCTTCAACTCCGAGGGCGGCGAGAAGTTCGGCGCGATCACCGAGGCGAACATCAACGAGTCCCTGGCCATCATCCTCGATGGGAAGGTCTACAGCGCTCCCTCGATTCGTAGCCGCATCTCCATGCGCGGGACGATTACCGGTCGCTTCACGCCCCAGCAGGCGGCGGATCTGGCAATCGTGCTGCGGGCCGGCTCCCTTTCGGTCCCGGTGATCATCGAGGAGGAAAGGAGCGTCGGTCCCTCCCTGGGCCAGGACTCGATCGAGCGCGGTCTGAAGGCTTCGGCGGTCGGTCTGATGCTGATCCTCTCCTTCGTGATCTTCTACTACAGGCTCTCGGGGGTCTACGCGAGCTTCGCACTGGTCACGAACCTGCTTCTGCTGATCGGAATCATGACCCTCTTCGAGGCGACCCTGACCCTGCCGGGTATCGCGGGCCTGGTGCTGACGGTCGGCATGGCGGTGGACGCCAATGTGATCATCTTCGAACGGATTCGTGAAGAGCTGCGGCTGGGCAAGAGCGTGCGCGCCTCGATCGCCACGGGCTTCAACAAGGCGCTCTGGACCGTGCTAGACGCGAACATCACGACCCTCATCACGGCCCTCGTGCTCTTCGAATTCGGTACGGGGCCGATCAAGGGATTCGCGGTGACGCTCTCGATCGGCATCCTCACCAGCGTGTTCAGCGCGCTGGTCGTGACGCGGCTGCTCTTTCAAATCTATCCGGGCTCTCGCAGCGTCGGAGAACTCTCCATCTGAAGCGGGCGCGTGGGCCTCGGGCCCCCGCCTCCAGATGGCACACAGGATTCAGCGGAGGACCCAAGGTGCCGATCGAGCTGGTCAAGCCGGGAACCAACATCGACTTCATCGGGAAGCGCAAGCTCTGTGCTGCGATCTCTGCGGGGCTGATTCTCGCCTCGCTGGTCGCCGTCCAGGTGCGTGGCGTTCGACTCGGGATCGACTTCGCGGGCGGCACCGAGGTGCAGGTGAAGTTCGATCCCGGCGTCGACGTGTCCGAGGGCGCGATCCGGGAGATCGTCGGCGTCGTCCCCGGGGTAGAGAACTCCAGCGTGGTGCGTTACGGCGAGCCCGCCGACAAGGAGTTCCTGATCAAGTTCAAGGCCGGAATCGACAGCGGCGACGCCTCGCTCGGGGAGGATCGCATCGAGATGATCGAGCGCGGCCTGGCCGAGGGAGTGGGCCCCCTCACCCGGCAGCGCGTGGAGTTCGTGGGGCCGCGGGTCGGGAAGGAGCTGCGCGAAGACGGCATCAAGGCCCTCCTCTGGGCCAGCCTCGTGATCCTGATCTACATCGCCGTTCGCTTCAGCTCACGCTTTGCCCCGGGCGCGATCGTGGCCGTGCTCCACGACCTCTCGATCACGGCGGGCATCTTCGTCATGCTCGGCATGGAGTTCGACCTGCGCATCCTGGCCGCGATGCTGGCGATCCTCGGCTACAGCCTCAATGACACCATCATCATCTATGACCGCATCCGCGAGAACATGGAGCTTCACACCAAGCACGATCTGCCCGAGGTTCTCAACCTGAGCATCAACCAGACCCTCTCGCGCACAGTCCTCACGTCGGGCACAACCTTGATGGCGCTGGGCTCTCTCTACGTCCTGGGCGGCCCGGTGATCCAGCCCTTCGCGTTCGCGATGATTCTCGGTGTGATCGTCGGAACCTA
>CBDUYG010000188.1:0-6550 GCA_965371385.1 uncultured Myxococcales bacterium
GCCTCGGGTGTGTGATGCGGGCCGATGAACTCTTCGAACAGGATGATGATCACGTTGGAGAGCATCATTCCCGCCCATACCAGCGAGGGAACCACGATCCAGTCATGTCCCTTCCAGAACGCGTAGATGGCGAACGCATAGAAGGGCCCGAAGTAGACGACATCGATCCAGATCGTCGCACGCCACCATGGCGGCCGGGCCCATTGCAGCGGATCGAAATTCTGCCCCCACCAGTGGACCATATCGACGAGGAATGCCGGCGGCCACCACGGATATTCGAAGTTCTCCGGATCGACGATCACGAGCTGCTCGAGATCGACGATATAGGTGATGAACGAGAGGTTCAGGATGAAGAATCCGATGAAGAGGATGTCGATGCGCCGTGCTGAGAGAGGAACGGACGTCTTCATGCTGGCCTCCAGAGCCCGCGAGTCGTTGACTCGAGGTCGACTCGAGATGGTCGCGATTCGCCGAGATGGAATCCCCCAGAAGATCTACGACCAGATCGGTTTTCGATCGGAAACAGTACCCTCACTGACCAACGTCTGTCGCATCAATTCGATCTCATCGGGTCCAAAGAAATTCTTGTGATGATCCGGATAGACGATGCCTTCCCTGCGCTCGTAGTGGGTCAGGGGGCACCACGACGACTCGATCTGCTCCAGGGCCATCGCGAAGCGCAACGCAGAATTCTTCGACCCTCTCAGGAAATGACGAGTGATCGGCGAGAACTGGGATGCATAACCATGCTCATCCAGAACCGCGCCGGCTTCCTTCGACGAGACGCGGTGCATTCCAAGCGGTCGAGATACCAGGACGTTGTAGATGATCTGATGCGACAACTCCGAGATCAGCCCCCACGGAATCATCAATGTCAGCGCCATGACGAGAAGGATCTGCTTACCAACTCCGATATCCCCCTCGATTTCATCGAACTGGTCCAGTTCCTTGTTGATGAGCGTGCAGACCCCGTTGGCATATCCGCAGAACATGCAATTGAATTTATCGAAGGCAGGTATCTCCTCGATGCGGTGCCTGTCGATGATGATGAAATCCTTCCATGCCAGTCGCTTTGTCCCGAAGAGGGGCCTCACGATCCATTGGTAGAGAATCAAGGACGAGGTGAGATGAGACACGATCAGGAACGGAATGCACAGATACATCGAGAACGCGCCGATCACGGTCCGGACCCAACCGATCCGGCGGACATGACTGCCGAAGATCGGGAGCATCAATGATATATCTCTCTTTTCACTCACGAATTCCTGGTTCGACATCGCTGGTTCCTCCATGGGGTTCTTCACTGCGGTGACGGCCGCCCCATCCCCTGGGATCGCATCCGTGGGCACTTCACGCTTCCAGCTCGAACTCGAGGAAGCTGCCCGATATCGACTTCTGACCCGCACGCTCGGCGTTGCTGCCCTCCCAGATCGCAAAGGCGATCTTCGAGGCCTGACCCGGTACGAAGCGGGTGAACTCACCGCTCCCTGGCTGGTCGAGCGGACGCTGGAAGACGAGGTGCCACCCTCCATCGCGGTAGAGCGCGCTCGTCGCGAGCCGGCTCGAGTTCGCGGGCCGTCTCTGGCTGGTCGAGTAGCCCCGGGCGATTACGTCGAAGGGCTCCGCAAGATCCGCCTTCCAGAGCCACGCGTTCACCGGCTGCTTCGCGTCCCCCATCGTGACGGGGTTGGCGTCTTCGAGCAGCGGGAACATCACCGCGGCCCCGTCCGAGAAGCGATCCAGATCCTCGATCCGGTCATCCCTCTGGGCATCCTGCCACGAGAGCCGAATACTGAGGGTTTCCCCGTTATGAGCCATGCGAGCTTCGACCCGGCGCACCTTGCCATGGCTCCGGCTGAGCGCCATCTGGCCGGATACGCTCGCTGCCATCGTCACGGGAGCAGGAACGAGATCGATTCGATGCGCCTCACGCCCGGCCCAGACGGCGCCATCGACCTCCAGCAGCTTCTGACCGTCGGCCGTAACGCGATCTACCTTCGACATCTCATCCTCCTCTCCCGCATTCGCAGGCGATCAGACCGGCTCACCCGTGAACTCCGCGAAGCGATCGTGCCAGCGACGGCTGATCAAGAGGTCCATCAGCTCCGAGGGTTCGCCGCGCTTGCGGCGCTCGCGTTCCTTGATGATGGTGTCGAGCGCCCCGCGCACGGCGGGGCCGAAATAGCCCTCCAACACCTCGATCGGCAGGCGCCCGGCTTCAGAAAGCCGGCCATCGGTGTCGAAGGCCAGCGGCGACATCGGAGGCACGTAGAAGACGTTGGGCTCGGTGCCGAACTCCGGGTGCAGGGGCAACGCCACCTTCCACTGCCGTACCAGCTTGTGCACCTGACTCTCGGGATCGTCGAGATAGCCGTAGGCGCGCGTCCGTCCCACGCATTGGCGATTGCACGCGGGAGCGATGCCCTGCTCGACCCGCGGAAAACAATCGATGCACTTTTCGCTCTTCTGGCTGACCGGGTTGAAGTAGATCATCGAGTAGGGGCAGGCTTCGACACAGTGGCGATGGCCCTCGCAACGGTCCTGGTCGATCACCACGATCCCGTCCTTGCGCTTGAGGATCGCGTTGCGCGAGCAGGCATCGATGCAGGGGGCGTTGCTGCAGTGGTTGCACTTGCGGGGCATGTAGAAGAAGTACGGGTTCGGCCAGTCGCCCGCGCCCTGATCCTCATCCCAGTTGTAGCCCCAGGTAGGCGTCCCGCCGTGTGCTGAACGCGGCTCGAGCTTCTGGCGCTGCCCCTTGGCGGAAGAGAGCACCTCGCTGTGGTTGAACTGGAAGTTGTCACCGCAGTCCACCAGGTTGGTGAGCTGGCCCGGTTGGGGCCGCCCCTCGGCATCGAAGCCGCCTCCCTTCTGCTCCCAATCCCTCGGGTAGCCCTTGCCCGGGCAGGTGGCCACGTTGGCCCAGCGCATGTGCTCGGTGCCCGGGCGCTGGGTCCAGAGGTTCTTGCAGGCCACGGTGCAGGTCTGGCAACCCATGCACTTGCTCAGGTCGATCACGGTCGCGAGCTGCCGCTTCGAACTCTTGAGCTCCTGCTTGCTCGGGACGATGTCGCTCATGCGAGCCTCCGATCCGGTGCAGCGGTCCCGTGGGTCATGGCCAGGTCGAGCTTGGCGATATCCACTCGCAGCCCGCGATCACTGGAGGGCGAGGGTCCGCCCGAGGTGATCTGGTAGGCCAGCTGACCGTAGTTGCCCGCCAGCTGAATCGACTTTGGCAGCCCCACCAACATGGCGTCGTGGGATTTCCAGTTCTTGAATTGATAGGGCTCCCACATGTAGATCACGACCTGGTCCCTACCCACGGCGGCCGAGACCGAGACCATGAGCTCCGTCTCGTCCAGATCGTTGAACACGCGAATCGTCTCACCGTCCTCGATGCCCCGCTCGGCGGCCACCCGGTCGTTCAGGAAGAGCACGGGCTGACCGCGATGCAGGCGCATGAAGTGGGGGTTGGCGGCCTGCAGGCAGTGGATGCTCCCACGAATGTGTCCACTGATCAGCCGGAAGGGATGCACGCCGCCGATCGGGGGCGTGTCCTTGTGGGTTGGCAGAGCCTCCCCCGCTTCGATGAACCATTCGTGGTCGATGTAGAACTGAGCCCGTCGCGCATAGGTGGGATAGATCAGCTTGTCGTCCACGTGCCAGCGCAACGAATAGAAGGGTCGGTTGGGATCGACATCATTGGCGGCGGCGTGCCCGGCGTAGCCCTTTCCGATGCCGGTCACCCTCACCTGTCCCTCCTCCTTGAACCGCTCGTAGTCGAAGTCGGCCGGGAAGACGCCCGTGTTCGCGGCAACCGCCACGAACTCTCGCACCACGTCCTCGTGACTCGTCAGGTGGCCCGCCATGGTGAAGCGTTCATGGAGATCGGCATAGCGCCGGGTCTTGCCCTTGCGATCCGCGAAGGACCGGAGGCCCCGGGCCGCCGCTCTCTCCTCGATCTTCTTCATCAGCGCGCTGAAGATCTCCCACTCGGGCCTGGCCTCCCCCTGTGGTTTCACCGCCTGCTCGATCAAGCAGGTGTAGGGATTCATGCCGAAGGTCAGCGTCATGTCGGCCTTCTCGTAGTACCAGGCCGCCGGCAACACGATGTCGCAGTACATCGCCGAGGAGGAGAGCCGGGTCTCCACGGCAACCAGCATCTTGAGCTTGGGGAAGAGCTTCTCCAGATAGGTCTGCTGGGCACTACGCTCGCGGCGCAGAGGGTTGTGCGCCATCAGCATCAACACCTGGGGCGGCGTATCCGGTCCGGGTCCGATCAGGGCTTCGTCCCAGTATCCGCGCTCGACGGACTCCTTCAGGTACTGGCCGAAGGTCCGATCGAGCGAGGGGTCCTGCCACTCGGGGCGGTCCCACAGCTCGTCGTAACCTACGTGGTCGTACATGTAGAAGACCGGCATCACCGATCCGAAATCCTTGGTGGCCTTCTGCTGGAAGGCGATGCTCACCATTTCGTCGCTGAGCGAGGGATCCTTCAGCTTCATCCACAGCGATCGGGCGATGGCCGGAGCCAACAGGCGCCACAGCCCAAAGCGTTCGAGTGGAGCGTCCATGGCGCTCACCGCTTGAAAGCCGGTCTCGGGGATCAGGAAGCAATTGAAGCCTGTGCCCGGCTTGCCCCAGTTTCCCGTGAGCCCCATGGCGAGAAGCAGACTTCGCTCCATCAGGTCGCCGTGATACTGCTTGGCGGAGGTGAAGCCGATGAAGCTGCAGGTGCGTTTGCTGGCCACCTTGCGGGCGAATTCGCGGATGACCTTCGGGTGGACGCCGCAGACCTCGGAGGCCTGCTCGGGGCGGTGCTCTCGATCGAGCTTGGCCCGCAAGAGATCGAAGGCGGGTACGACCTCCACCTCGCTGCCGTCGGCGAGCTTCGCCTCGTAGCTCCCGCCGAGGGCCTGCACGCCGTCGAACTCCAAGCTGCCACGCGGCGCCTCTGCGAGCACGCCGGTTCCTTCGTCGAAGAAGTAGAGCTGATCCTCCCGACCTCCGTCCACCTCCGATGCCCGCAAATAGCGCCCTGTGTCCTTCCGAACCAGGATCGCGAGGTCGGTCTGCTCGCGCACGAAGTCGGACTGCACGAGGCCCTCTTCCACGATCACCTGGGAAACAGCCATCCAGAACGCAGCGTCGCTGCCCACGCGCACGGGGAGGTGCGAGTCGGCCGCCAGAGCGGAGGCATTGTAGTCCGGCGCCAGCAAGACGACCTCGGTGCCGTTGTAGCGCGCCTCGGTGATGAAATGATAGATCGCCGGCCAGGTGTACGAGGGGTTCGCATTGGTGAGGACGATCAACTCGGCGTCGAAGAAATTGTCAGCCGTGTAGCCCAGGTGCATCTTGCCGAAGGTCTGGCGCAGGCCCTTCATATCGTCGCCGATCGCGACGTTCATGTCCGGCATGATGGCGCCGAGCAGGCGGGTGGTGCGCATGGCGCCGTCGAGTGCAACCGTGCCCGCGTGAATGTGGGGTGCATCGAAGACGAAGCTCTCGGGACCGTGACTCTCGTGGCCGTCCAGGATGGCGTCGGCCACCTCACTCAAGGCTTCGTCCCAGCTGACGCGCTTCCACTTGCCGGCGCCGCGCTCTCCGACACGTTTCAGCGGGAAGCGCACGCGCTCGGCGCTGGCCAGCACCTGGTGGAAGCCGCAGCCCTTCTGGCAACCCTGGGGATTGAAATCCGGATAGGCCGGGTTCGATGCACCGGATCGCGCGGCCTGCTCCTCGCGCCACACGATCCCGTCTCGCGAGTACACACGAAAGGAACAGCCGCCCGGGGCACATTGGTTGGTGTGAGAGCCCCAGTGGACCGCGTCCCAGCTCCACTCGTCGCGGTAGACATCTTCCCACGACCCGTAGCCGACGGCCGCCTCCAGCGGATCGGGCCGTGCGGTAGCGGTGCCCGGCGAGACGCTCTTCAGGTTGAAGAGACAGAGCGAGAGGCCGACCGCTCCTGCCCCCTTCAAGAAGTCCCGCCGGAGGATTCGATTGGGCTGATGATCCGAAGATGTCACGGGCCGCACCCCACGCATCGTCGCCCGAATGCCGGACAACGATGTAGGCATTGACTACATCCTTGTATCACGCTATGTAGTCAGTGTCAACACTGATCGGCCATGAGGAGCCCGTCTGTGGCATATCACCACGGCAACTTGCGCGAAGAGCTGCTCGACGCGGCGGCCCAGGCCGTGGAGGAGGATGGCCTCGCGGCGCTCAGCTTGCGGGCGCTGGCCCGCAAGGTCGGAGTCTCGCACGGGGCGCCGGCTCGTCACTTTCCGGACAAGGCGGCCCTACTCACGGCACTCGCCACCGAAGCGCTCGACCGATTCCGAGCGGCCATGAGCAAAGCCGGCGAACACGCCGACTCGGCCCTCGAGCGCTACCGGGCCATGGGACGCTGCTACGTCCGCTTCGCGATCGAGAGCCCCGCCTACTTCCACATCGTCGGGCGCCCGGAGTTCTACAGCGCCGGCGACGAGGCGTTCTCCCGCGGCTACCAGGAGTTCTTCGACACGATGAGCGAGGCCGCGGCCGA
>CBDUYG010000189.1:0-6549 GCA_965371385.1 uncultured Myxococcales bacterium
TGCGAGCGTGAGCGACATCCACTTCTACAACACCCGGACTCGCAAGAAGGAGAAGTTCGTCCCGCTCGAGCCGGGCAAGGTGGGGATCTACAAATGTGGCCCCACCGTCTACGGGCCCCAGCACATCGGCAACCTGCGTTCCGAGCTCTTCTGCGATCTGCTCCGGCGCTTCCTCACGAGCGAGGGCTACGAGGTCACCCAGGTCATCAACATCACTGACGTCGGTCACCTCGTCTCGGACGCGGACGAGGGCGAGGACAAGATGGAGATGGCCGCGCGAAAGTCCGGCCGGACCGCCCTCGAGATCGCCGACAAGTACACCCGGCAGTGGCGCGAAGATCGCGCCCTGGTCAACTGTCTCGAGCCCGAGCACAATCCCAGGGCGACCGATCACATCGAGGACCAGATCGCTCTGGGAATGAGGCTCGACGAGAAGGGCTTCCTCTATCGCATCGACGACGGCGTCTACTTCGATGTCATGAAGTTCCCGAGCTACGCCGACCTCGCCGGTCTCGACCTCGAGGGGCAGGGACAGGTGCAGCGGATCGAGAAGGTCGAGAACAAACGCCATCCCGCCGACTTCGCGATCTGGAAGTTCGCCGAGCCCGGCGTTCATCGCTTGCAGGAGTGGGACTCGCCCTGGGGCCGCGGCTTCCCGGGCTGGCACCTCGAGTGCTCCGCGATGAGCAGTCGCTACCTCGGCGAGCAGTTCGACATTCATACCGGCGGCATCGATCTCGCGACCGTTCACCACACCAACGAGGTCGCCCAGAGCGAGTGCGGCTTCGGAGTCCATCCCTGGGTGAGCTTCTGGATGCACAACGAGTTCCTCGATTTTGGCGGGGAGAAGATGTCCAAGTCGAAGGGCAACGTGAAGTCCCTCGGCGATCTGATCGAGCGGGGCATCGATCCACTCGCCTTCCGCTACTTCTTTCTCCAGGCCCACTATCGCCAGCAGCAGGCGTTCAACGACGAGGCGATCGAGGCGGCGGCGAAGGGATATCGCCGGCTCGTCGCGATCGCGGCGGAGCTTCGCGAAGTGAAGGGGGAGGGCGACCGGTCCGCCCAGACGCCCTATCGCGAGCGCTTTCGCGAGGCTCTGGCCGACGACCTCAATGCGCCGCGGGCGATGGCCGTCGTCTGGGACGTGGCGCGCAGCGACGAACTCGCGCCCCAGGACCGCCGGGATCTGCTCCTCGCCTTCGATCGGGTGCTCGGCCTCTCGCTCGATAGCGCCTCGCCCGCCGAAGAGGTGTCGGAGAGCGATCCGCGCATCGATGCCCTCGTGGCCGAGCGCGAGGCGGCTCGCAAGGCAAAGGACTTCGAGACCTCGGATCGCATTCGCGATGAGCTGGCGGCGCAGGGCATCACCATCGTCGATTCAGCCGAGGGGCCGCGCTGGAGCCGCAAGTGAGCCCGGTGACCGAAGAGGAAGACTCGGACGAGGGCGAGCGGCGCTTCGAGCTCGTCTCCGAGTTCGAGCCGGCGGGCGATCAGCCCGCGGCGATTCGCGAGCTCGTCGCCGGCGTGGAGCGCGGCGATCCCCACCAGACGCTGCTCGGCGTGACCGGCAGCGGCAAGACCTTCACCATCGCTTGCCTGGTGGAGAAGATCAACCGGCCGACCCTGGTGATGTCGCCCAACAAGACCCTGGCAGCCCAGCTCTACTCCGAATTCAAGGAGCTCTTCCCCAACAACGCCGTCGAGTACTTCGTCTCCTACTACGACTACTACCAGCCCGAGGCCTACATCGCGGCGAGCGATACCTACATCGAGAAGGACTCCTCGGTCAACGACGAGATCGACAAGCTGCGCCACTCGGCCACCCACTCGATCCTGACGCGCCGGGACGTGATCGTCGTGGCGAGCGTCTCCTGTATCTACGGCCTCGGGGCGCCGGAGAACTACGGCTCGATGCACGCCTACATCGAGACCGACATGCATCTCGTGCGGGACGACCTGCTGCGTCAGCTCGTCGATCTGCTCTATACGCGCAATGATCACGACTTCCACCGCGGGACCTTCCGGGTGCGTGGAGACGTGGTGGAGATCTTCCCGCAGTACGAGGCCGAGCGGGCGATTCGCGTCGAGTTTTTCGGCGATGAGGTGGAAGCGATCTCGCAGATCGACCCCCTGCGAGGCAAGGTCCTCTCGCGACCCCGGCGCTGCATGATCTATCCGGCCAGCCACTACGTCGCGACCCAGGAGCGCATCAAGCAGGCGATCGAAGGAATCCGCGTCGAGCTTCAGGAGCGCCTGCAGAGCTTCGAACGCGAGGGCAAGCTGCTCGAGGCCCAGCGCCTCGAGCAACGCACGATGTACGACCTCGAGATGCTCGAGGAGATGGGATTCTGTCACGGCGTCGAGAACTACTCGCGTTGGCTCGACGGCCGCTCGGCCGGGCAGACGCCCTATACCCTCTACGACTATCTGCCGGACGACACCCTCGTCGTGCTCGACGAGAGCCACATCTCCGTCCCCCAGATCGGCGCCATGTACAAGGGCGATCGCGCGCGCAAGGAGACCCTGGTCGAGTACGGCTGGCGGCTTCCCTCGGCCCTCGACAATCGACCGATGCAGTTCGAGGAGTGGAGCGAGAAGGCGAAGCAGCGCATCTACGTCTCCGCGACTCCGGCCGACTATGAGCTCGATCTCTGCAAGGGGGTGGTCGTCGAGCAGATCATCCGCCCGACCGGCCTGATGGATCCCAAGGTCGAGATCCGGGGAGCCAGCGGCCAGGTCGATGATCTGCTGGGGGAGATCCGCCAGCGGGTGGCGGCGGGGGAGCGGGTGCTCGTCACGACGCTCACGAAGCGCATGTCCGAGGAGCTGACCGAGTACTACGCCGAGCTGGGAATCGCGATTCGATATCTCCACAGCGACATCCCCACGATCGAGCGCATGGAGATCATCCGCGAGCTGCGCGAAGGCAAGTACGATGTGCTCGTCGGAATCAACCTGCTGCGCGAGGGGCTCGACATTCCCGAGGTCTCCCTGGTCGCGATTCTCGACGCCGACAAGGAGGGCTTCCTGCGCTCCACGCGATCGCTCATCCAGACGATCGGTCGTGCCGCTCGCAACGCCAGGGGGCAGGTGATCCTCTACGCGGATCAGCTGACCAACTCGATTCGCCAGACCATGAGCGAGACGGAGCGTCGGCGCGAGGTCCAGGGCCGCTACAACGAGGAGCATGGCATCACCCCCAAGACCATCGTGAAGCGCATTACGAGCTTGCAGGAGTCGATCTGGGAGTCGGATTACGTCACCGTGCCGCGCTCGTTCGAGCGCGCCGAGCCCGAGCTACCCTCCCACGAGATTCCGGTGCTGATCGAGGCCCTGCGCAAGCAGATGCGCCAGGCCGCCGGGGACCTCGAGTTCGAGCAGGCGGCCGATCTCAGGGATCGCATCAAGGAGCTGGAGGATCGGCGCCTGCGGCTGGGCTGAGGGCCCTGCGCCGAAGGCACTGCAGCGACGGCGGTGGATCGAAGGCGCTGCACTGAAGGCGATCAGCGAGGTCGGCATGGGAGCCACCGAAGCGAACGGAAGCGAGAAGAGTCCGCTCGAAGAGCAGGCCAAGGCCCTGCCCACGGGCCCGGGTGTCTATCTCTTCAAGGATCGTGTCGGCAAGGTGCTCTACGTCGGCAAGGCGCAGAATCTGCGCAGCCGGGTGCGCCAGTACATCGCGGGTGGGGACGGTCGGGTCAGCATCCCCGCGCTGATGGAGCGCAGCCGCGCGGTCGACGTGCTCGTCACGCCGAGCGTGAAGGACGCACTGCTGCTCGAGAACGAGCTCATCAAGCAGTACAAGCCGGTCTTCAACGTACGCCTGCGCGACGATAAGCAGTATCTCGCCCTGCGTCTCGACTTGAAAGAGGAGTGGCCGCGACTCACCACGGTTCGCTCGTTTCGCCGGGACGGCGCGGAGTATTTCGGCCCCTATACCTCGAGCATCGAGCTCAAGGAGTCTCTGGGCGATCTGCGCCGGATCTTCCCCCTGCGCTCGTGCAGCCCGGGTGTTTTTCGTGACTATCGGCGTCGGGGGCGACCCTGCATCGAGTACGAGATGAAGCGC
Source organism: uncultured Myxococcales bacterium (assembly GCA_965371385.1). Taxonomy (GTDB): domain Bacteria; phylum Myxococcota_A; class UBA9160; order UBA9160; family UBA4427; genus CBDUYG01. The sequence continues at coordinate 4,073 of CBDUYG010000189.1, forward strand.
TGTGTCGCTCCGTGCTGTGACCTCGTCGAGGACGAGCCCTATCGCGAGCTGGTGAAGGGCACGTTGCTCTTTCTGCGCGGCCGCTCGAGCGAGCTGGTCGATCACCTGGGCGAGCGAATGCGGCAGGCCGCCGAGCAGGAGCAGTTCGAGGAGGCGGCCCGCCTGCGCGATCGGATCGCTGCGGTGGAGCGAACCGTCGAGCGCCAGCGAATCGTGATGGGCCGGGACGTCGATCGCGACGTCTTCGCCCTCGCGCGGGAAGGGGGCGAGGTCGACGTCCAGGTTCTGCACGTGCGGGACGGCCGGGTCGTCGGAGCGGAGGACTTTCCCTTCTCGGACGTGCGCATCGACGACGGTGCGGTCGTCGGATCGTTCCTCGGGCAGTATTACGGCGAGGACTATGCACGGCGGGTTCCCGCCGAGGTGCTGACCTCGGTCGACTTCGACGACACCGAGGCGATGAAGTCGTTCCTGGCCGATCGGGCCGAGAGGCCGGTCGCGCTGCGGACCCCGCGTCGGGGGGACCTCGCGGCGCTCGTCGGAATCGCAGGGGAGAACGCTGCGCTGGCCCTTCGCCAGCGCCTCGAGGCGAGAACCAGCATCGATTCGGCCCTCGAGGAGATTCGGGAGCGCTGCGCCCTCGGCCGCTTGCCGCGCCGCATCGAGTGCTACGACGTCTCCCATCTGCACGGCAGTCTCGCCGTGGCGAGCCGGGTCGTGTTCGAGGACGGCCAGCCGCAGAAGGCCCTCTATCGGCGCTACCGCATCCGCCAGGCGAAGGGCGGCGACGATTACGGAAGTCTGCGTGAGGTTCTCTCCCGGCGGCTCGGGCGCCGGGAGCGGGAGCCGCTCCCCGATCTCCTGATGGTGGATGGTGGCCGGGGCCAGCTCGGCGTCGTGAGCGCCCTGCTTCGGGACGAGGAGATCGAGCTCGACACTCTCGGCATCAGCAAGGAGAGGGAGGGCGAGGGGCCCAAGGCTCGGGTTCGCCGGGGAGGGGGCCTCAAGGCCGAGCGTCTCTATCTCCCGGGCCGGTCGAATGCCGTGATGCTCCACGCGAGCTCACGCGGCCTGCTCCTACTCCAGCGCGTGCGGGACGAATCCCATCGCTTTGCCATCGAATATCAACGCCGGCTGCGCAGCCGGATCAACTTGACCTCGATCCTGGAAGAGCTGCCGGGGATCGGTCCCGGCAAGCGGCGTGCGTTGCTCAGGGAGCTGGGCTCACTGAAGCGCGTTCGCGAGGCGTCGATCGAAGAGCTGGGTGCGGTGACCGGGATTTCGGCTCGGGACGCCGAGGGGATCGCCGGCTTCTTCGCATCCGTGCGATCCGATCGAGCGTCGAGCGAGCCCCGGGACGAGGATGGCTCCGAGCTCGAATCGATGCAGGAGGAGACGCCGGGCTCATAGCGCCGACTTCGCGACCGGGTCGATCGTGCCGCGGCGAGGTTGAAAGCGCCCAGGTCGGATCGATCGTCCCGCGGCCAGGTCGTGAGCGCCGTGGTCAGGTCAATGGCGCTGAGCTTGGATCGATAGCGCCCACGGTCGGGTCGACAGCGCCTGCGGCCAGATAGAAGCGCCTGCGGCCAGATAGAGAGCGCCTGCGGCCGGATAGAGCGCCTGCGGCTGGATAGAGACTGGAGCGCGATCCCGTCAGTTGCCGATCGCGGCGCGCAGCTCGCCCTCGGTCGAGACATTCTCGATTTCCCAGACGCGAAGCTTCTCGAGGCGGATCAACGTGGCCTTGCCCTCTTCGCCCGGGAAGGACTCGGTCACCGTCCCGGTGCGGTCGAGAAGCGTCGGGTAGGGGCGCTTCTTCATTTTCGGAATCGCCCTCGTACGCGTGATGATCCCCGGCATCCGGCTGATATCCGCGACGTAGACCGCGTGGAGCTTCTCGAGGAGCTCGGGCTCGGCGCTTCCCAGCAGATCCTGGATCAGCTTGGCGCCTTCCATGTCCTTGGCAAAGAGGATCAGTTCCACGCTCTGATCGAGGTAGTGCTCCTCTCCAAACTGATCCTTCAGCATTGCGGGGGTCATCAGGCTGCCCACCTCGTACGTCTCGTGCGGAGCGGGCTCGTCGGGTGAGGCGCACGCGAGCGCGCCGACGATCAGGGCAGAGACGAAAAGGGATAGGGCTCGAACCATGGCGCCGGGAGTGTCCCGCGAGTCCCGGGGCAGCGCAACACCGGCATCTCCCTGGCTCAGAGATTGATTCTGCGCAGGAATCCCAGCCCGGATCATTCGTGAAGCTCGTCGCGAGGGCGGCAAGAGTGCTCACGTATGAATCGGGCTTGGGGCGACCGCGGTGCGGATCGGACCGGTAGGGAAGCCCTGGGTGCCTCGTCGTCAGGGTGTGCTCAAGCTGACATCGGCTTTCCGCCGATGAGTCAAGGGTTCGTACTCGGGAGCTTTCACGTGATTCTGCCTTCACGGCTGGTGAGCATTGCAGTGGCGGTGGCCCTGATGGGTGCGGC
>CBDUYG010000190.1:0-6549 GCA_965371385.1 uncultured Myxococcales bacterium
GCGGGAATCGTCTCCTGCTGGATCGGGCGCGGCTCGTCGAACCCTGCGGCGCGAATACCGCGTTCGAGGGCCCCATGGAGCTCGAAGCGGGCAAAGCCGCTGGGGAGGTTGGAGTTGGTTGAGTTGATGGTGGATGGAACGGATTGAGCAACGGACATGAAAATTACAAGTCTCCGCGGCACGCGTGCGCATCATCGCGCACGGCATATGGCCGCCTGGTAGGGGAGTCACGGCCTCGGCCGCAAAGGCTCCCAGGGGTTCTGGCTTCTGACCCGCACAACAGTAAAGGGAAAGAGATGATTGGCGGCGCGACCTCTAGCTCGGGAGGGGGATGAGTGAGGTCCTGCTGTTTGCCGCAGACGGGCTGGTGCCCATCAAGTTCCGGATGTTTAGCTCGTTTCGAATTGAAGCGCCACTCACCCGGCAATTACCCGGCAATGGGGCGCGCTTGCTGGACATTTCGGTCGCTCGGCGGGACGGCTTGAGTCTTTCTGCACCCCGAAGAGGTCGCCCGGCCCCTCCGTCTTTGCGAACCTGCCCTCCTGACGAACCCCCTCGACGTCAGCGACCTGGAGGCAAACGATGACCTACGATTGGAAAGCAGCCCTGGTGTTCGTAGGCACCCTGATTCTCGTTACGGTGATCGGAAAGTTCCTGGTCTTCAAGATTCCGCCCCTTCAGCGCATGCGGGAGCTGAATCACGAGGCGGATCGCACGAAGCTCTCGCGGAAGCGTTTCCGGGCGGCGATCAAGATCAACAACAAGGCCGCCCTGATCACCAACCTGGTCTTCTTCGTGGCGATCCTTCCGTTCTGCTTGAACCTCGAGCCCCGCCCTCTGTGGCGGCACGCAATCGATTTCGTCGCCGTCTTGATGGTGTTCGACTTCTTCTACTACCTGACTCACCGATTCCTCTTCCACGGCAAGCCGCTCCGCAAGGTGCACGCGCTGCACCACCAGGCGCGCACTCCGACCTACATCGACGCGCTATACGTCCACCCCATCGAGACGATCATCGGTCTCGCACTCTACCTGGGATCGATCCCGCTGATCGCCGTCCTCACCGGCGGCCCACTGAATGCCTACTCGATGGCGCTCGCGACCGTGGTCTTCACCCAGGTCAACTCGCTCAATCACACCTATGTGAACCTGCCCTACTTCCCGTACAAGACCCTGGACACCATCACCTCCATCCACGCCGCCCACCACGTCGATATGAACCAGGGAAACTTTGCGACCCTGACGATGCTCTACGACTGGGCCTTCGGAACGCTCGAGAAACCGGTGAGCCGCTCCACTCCGTAGGAGTCCGCGCGGCGTACGGAGCGCGTAGTCGGGTGTGGAGAGGGCCCGCCGGCATGGTGCGGGAGCGCCGTCCTGGCGAGCCAGCCGGCCTCGCGTTGAAACCGCTCCCTGCACGGGAGGTTTCATCAGCTCGGCCGCGGCTCTTGCGTCGCTCGCCTCGCGTCAGACCGCCGCCGGGCCGGGAAACTCTTCGCGCAGGACACGCTTGAGCACCTTGCCGGTAGGATTGCGGGGAATCACGTCGACGAACTCGACGTGCTTCGGCAATTTGAAGGGCGCGAGCTTTCCGATGCAATGGTCGAGTACGTCTTTCTCACTCAAGGCCGCGTCACCGCGAACGACCACGGCAAGAGGTGACTCCCCCCACCTCTCGGAGGGTTGGCCGATCACCGCCGCCTCGATGATGCCGTCGTGCGCTGCCAGGACGTTCTCGATCTCGGCCGGGTACACGTTCTCTCCCCCGGATATGATCATGTCCTTGATCCGATCCTGGATATAGACGAAGCCGTCTTCGTCGATGCTCGCGATGTCACCGCTGTGAAGCCAGCCGTCGACGACCGCCTCCGCCGTTGCATCCGGCCGATTCCAATAGCCGAGCATCAAGTGGGGACCCCGGATGAGGACCTCCCCCGACACTCCGGCTGCGACCGGGTCGCCGTTCGGATCCACTACCTTGACCTCCGTGTGGAAGAAGGCCTTGCCCGTCGAGCCCGCGCGCTCGACCGCGTCGCCGGGAGAGATCAGACACGCAGGACCGCAGCTCTCGGTCAGGCCGTAGACCTGATGGATCTCGATGCCCATCGCGACGTATTTTTCGATCAGGCTCAGGGGCACCGGAGCGGCGCCGCTCATCACCCAGCGCAGCTCAGTGGTATCGTGCGCATCGGCGTCATGGGTGTGAAGCATTGCGTTCAGCATGGCGGGCACCGCAAGCGTGGTATTGATCCTCTCCTCACCGTAGACCTGCCATACCCGAAGTGGGTCGAACTGATCCATGATGACCGCCGTACCGCCTCTGTGCATCGTCGTAACGAGCGGATTGAGGGCGCCCACGTGAAAGAGCGGTAGGCAGATGAGATAACGATCGCCCCAGTGCAGATCGGCCGTCACCAACGCTGTGAGGGACGCCCACATCGTCGTGCCGTGCGAGTGCATTACGCCCTTGGGCAGGCCGGTCGTTCCCGACGTGTACATGATGAAGAGGAGGTCATCGTCGCCCGCAGCAATCGCCGGCTCCTCTTCACTCGCGGCCCCCAGGATGTCCTCATAGGCGACGGCAAAGTCGGGTCGATCCGCGGCTTCGCCGACGTGGACCCACATCCTGACGCTGGTCCCGGCGCCCCCGCGCGAGTGAAGCTCGGTCACGACTTCGCGAAAGGCCGTTCCGAAGATGAGGATCTCGGCCCCGGAGTCGAGCAGGATGTACGAGAGCTCATCGGCCACCAGTCGCCAGTTGAGAGCGACGATCACCCCACCGACCTTCGCCGCGCCAAAGAAGGTCTCGACGAAGGGGGCGCCGTTCACCAGAAGTGTCGCGACGCGATCGCCCTTCTCGAGCCCTACGGCCACGAGGCCATTGGCGAGCCTATTGCAGCGTGCATCGAGCTCCGCATAGCTGTATCGCCTGGCCGCCGCGAGGTCCACCAGAGCCTCGCGGTCGGGGTCCATGATGGCCCGTTTGGCAACGAAAAGTCCGAGGTTGTTCAGCATGCTGTCCTCCAACCGGGAGTCCGGGCTACGATACAATTGCTACACGAGTCGAGCCAATGCAGGGCGCCACCTGGGGTAGCGGAGATTCCCGCTTCTCCTTGGCCACCTTCCAGTTTCGGTGCAATACTCCTCGCGACCCGATCAGTGGAGGGGTGAGCCATGCTTCGCCGACGGGAAGTTGTCGCACTCACAGCACTGTTTTCGCTGGCGTTTACCGCATGCTGAGAATCCGAAACGGGTCTCAGCACCGAGCCACCGGTCGAATCGCAATCCGCCTCTATTCCCGAGCCCTCTCAGCGGCCGCACTGATTCAACGTTTCGCCCGCTGAAATAGTGCCACGATCTGAATTCGTCCCGCAGCCCTCAATGCGGGTCATGCTCGTGCTGATCATCATCCCCAGAGGAACAACGGCATGCAGGTAGAGCATTTCTTCGACAGCCGGACATCGACACTGACCTATCTCGTCTTCGACGAGGCCGAACGAATCGGGGTCGTGATCGACCCCGTGCTCGATTTCGACTCGGCCGGCGCCAGGACATGGACGGAATCCTGCGAGGCCGTCGCCGCCTTCATCGGCGCCCGCGGGCTCTCCATTCCATTCGTCCTCGAAACCCACGCACACGCCGATCACATCTCGGGCATGCCCTACTTCAAGGATCGCTACGGTGCGAAGACGGTGATCGGAGCCGGTATTACCGAGGTACAGGAAGTCTTTCGGGAGTTGTTCAACCTCGGGGACGATTTCGCGACGGACGGCCATCAGTTCGACGTGCTCCTCGCCGACGACCAGCGCCTCGACGTCGGCCCGTTCGAAATCCGAGCCCTTCACACACCAGGCCACACGTCCGCGTGCCTGAGCTACCTGATCGAAGACGCGCTCTTCGTCGGCGACGTACTCTTTCAACCCGACTACGGAACCGCGCGCTGTGATTTCCCGGGCGGCTCGGCCGAGGTTCTCTATGAGACGATCGACCGGCTCTATCGTACACTACCGGGCGACACTCGCGTTTTCACCTGCCACGACTACCAGCCGGGAGGACGAGACGTGGAATTCGAGAGCAGCATCCGCGAGCAGAGGGAGCACAATGTGCAATTGAACGCCACGACGCGGCGGGCCGACTTCGTGCGATTCCGAAGGAAGCGAGATGCTGAGCTCGCGATGCCGGCACTCATCCTGCCCTCGGTTCAGATGAACATTCGCGCGGGCAACCCGCCGGAGCCCGAGACGAACGGTCTGACATATCTCAAGCTTCCACTCAACGCTCTCGGAAAAGCGAAATGATCGCGACCCATCGGGATCTCGGATCGCGCTGCGCCAATATCGCGCCCCGCGAGGCTCAGTGCAGCGCGGCCGGACCGCCGCTCGACCCGAGGCTCCCCGCCACCGCCTCTCGAAACGACGTAGCGGTGCCATGACGATATCCGTCCTTGGGCTGATCCTGTCCATTGGAATCGGCGTCACCCTGGGGTTCTTCGGCGGTGGCGGATCGATCCTGACCGTGCCACTGCTCGTATATGTGTTCGGCCTGGAACCCAAGCAGGCCATCGCGAGCTCTCTCCTGATCGTGGGAATGGCGAGCGTGTCGGGGGCTCTGCAGCATTGGCGCGCGGGGAACGTACGTCCCAGGGAAGGCCTGGCTTTCGGGGTGGCCGGCATGATGGGTGCGTATCTGGGAGGCCGGGCGAGCGCCTACATCGATGGGGGAATCCTTCTGATCCTCTTCGCGGCCATGATGCTCCTGACGGCTGTGGCGATGTGGCGCGGACGAAGAGCGGCCGCGCCGACGGGCTCGGCAGAGCCTGCGTACGCAAAGCTCGCCATGCAGGGGATCGCGGTTGGCAGCTTCACCGGGTTGGTGGGCGCAGGCGGAGGGTTCCTGATCGTTCCCGCGCTTGCCTTGTGGGCAGGGCTTCCCATGGCTTCCGCCGTCGGAACCTCGCTCCTCGTCATCGTCCTCAACAGCAGCGCCGGATTCCTGGGCACCCTGAGCCACGTGCGGGTCGACGTCGAGCTGGTTGCCTCGATTACTGCTGCTGCGATCGTCGGCTCGCTGCTGGGAACCCGACTGGCTCGTGTCGTCGAGCCCGCGCTGCTGCGCCGGGCGTTCGCCGGGTTCGTCCTGGTGATGGGCTCGTTCATCATGGTACGAGAGGGCTCGCTGGTTGCGGCCACCGCAGCGACGGCCCTGCCGGCCAACCTCCCACAGTTGGGCTTCGCGATCGCGATGCTCTGCATTGGGGCCCTCGCCGGACGGGCGACCCGCAGCGCGAACGATCCGCTGATCGAGCGTTCATTCGACCAGGGAGCCGGCATCTAGGCTCTCCACGCTCACCCGCCGCAACGGTCATCCCGGCGATCCCGGTGGCCGGCGGGCTGATGGGAGGGGGCACCCAGCCCTGCTTCAACTGCCCCAGAGATGAGCGCCGGGAACCCACTTGGCGTGGAATCCCGAAGGCACACGTGCGGGCAGGGGAATTCGTGCCCGCGGCCCCTGCTCGATCGCCTGCGCATCGAAGATCCAGCACTCCGAACGCAGCTCGCTCTCGTGAGTCATGATCGAAACGACGAAGCCATCGTCCTCCTCGACCCCGCCGGCGCGCCGCGCGAAAGGCGCCTCGCTCCCCAGCCAACCGCCGGGATAGTCGTAGCGGGTGCGGGCTCCGCTCTCGTGGTCATACTTCACGAGCCCGCGGAACTCCACGGTAACCATGTCCTCCGGCAGATACTGGTGATAGGAGTAGCGGGTCTTCTCTCCATAGCGGAGCGTATCCGGCAGGCAGAACTCCACGTTGAGATCGTCGAGGGGGGCCTCCCGCGTCTCCCCGGTGCGCAGGTTCATCTCCCAACGATGGAGATGACTTCGAATCCGCAGATAGGCGAGCATCGAAGCAAGATCACCCTCCTCGGGTTTCCTGCGGATGCGCGGATCGGGCTGCCGGCAGCCGTCCATGATGATCCAGTCGCCCTCCTCCCAGGCATTCACCATATGCAGGACGTAGCCCGGCTCGAACTCGAACCAGCGAAGCGAATCGGCCGTCCCGCGCCGCGGCAGGACGCCGAACCGCGAGGGTAGATCGCGATGGAAGCGGGCCACACGAAAGCCGTGCTCGCGCAGGATCTTCGGGTCGTGGAAGAAGGGGAAGTCGTGCACGATCGAGAAGTTCTCGGTGATCGTGATGTCGTGGGAAGCGCGTGGGCCCGGCAGATCGATCGGAACTTCGTGAACGAGCTCTCCGTCCTTCGAGACGACTCCATAGGTCATGTAGGGCGGTTCGAAGTCGTCGAGGGTGAAGTAGATGAGCTCGCCGGTGCGTTCGTCCACCTTGGGGTGAGCCGAGACCGTCGTGCGGAGACGCCCTCCAAAGTCCTCTTCGCCTCGATCTTCGAGGGTGAGTGGATCGAGGGCGTGGGGGGTGCCGCACAGGTACCAGAGCGCGAGGAGTCTTCCGTTGTGATGGATGACGTCGGTATTGGCCGTGTCCTTGAGGAAGTGACGGGGCGCGGCGAAATCGACCGGCCCCATGACGCCGGG
>CBDUYG010000191.1:0-6540 GCA_965371385.1 uncultured Myxococcales bacterium
GACCCCGTCGAATCCAAGGGCGGGGAAGTCGCGCGCCCGACCAAGATCGGGCAGGGTGACGCAATCACAGGCCGCCCACGTGGTTGCGGGTATCGAAAGGATTGCCGTCGCGATGAGCCATAGGGCCAGGTAGTGAGTCGGGAGTCTTCGAGTCATGACCAGTATCTCCGTTTCCTGCTTGCGCCGACTCCTCCCGAATCGGAACTCTCTCGTTCGTCTCTCCTGCACTCAGTACCCGAGCGCGGACGCGTCTCCGCGAATCAGCTTCGCCTCGACCTCGATCGTCGATCCGCCGGCCGACGAGGTCACATTGACGAGATAGACCCGGTTCGAATACCCGGCGCCCGATCCGACGTTCACCGCGTAGCCCTCCGGCGTCTCCCCGGTTCCCACCTGATCGAGACTGTGGGGAGTTGCTTCCGCCCTGGATCGGCTCTGCACGTTCGCGCCGTCGGCGAGATCGACGTCGAACGCGCTGAGGTCCGGCGGACTCTGCTTCAGTCGACTGAGGGCGAGCTCTACGCCGGCGTCGGCGGCGTAGAATGCGCGGGTCGAGCTCCGCGAGCGGGCGCTTCCGGTCGATTCCCTCTCCGATTGTGTCATCGCGGCGAGGGCGAGCATGCTCACCAGGACCAGGACGATGGACGTGACGAGCAGGGCCGAGCCGTGTTCTCGTTTCGAATTTTTGGTCGATCTCATGCCTTGCATCCTCTAGAGCAGGTTCCGTAGAGCGGCGTTGACGATTACGGCGCGGCGCCGGAAGTTGTCTACGTCGGCCGCGGCCGCACGGTTCGCCACCATCTGACGACCCGCACCGGTGAAGTTCGGGTCCCGGATCGGAGTTCGGGTCATCACCGAGAGCCTCACCCCCTTCACCAGGGACGGAACGGAAGCGTTCAGGTCGTGGATCGGGAACTCACCCGCGCCAATGGATCCGTCGTTGTCGGCGTCCACCGCGAACTCGACCTGCACATCTTCGACCAGGCTCGACAGGAGCAATCCGTTGCGTGTCAATCCGTCCGACGTGAGCTGGAAGATCAATGCAGGAACCGCCCTGGCATTGGCGGCGGGAATGGCGAAGCCGGAGGCGTTCGCGGGTAGGAAGTCCACATCGCCGCCGGCGATCGCCGTGATGCGAGCGCAGTGGGAATGGACTCCGTCCGAGATTATGATTCCCCGGCCAACGCTGAAATCGACATCACCATCGCCGTCGATGTCCATCTCGGCCGGGACGAGATCGACGGTCGCATCGCCGACCCCGAAATCGGTCGCGAGGCCGGCGCGGTCGAAGATGCTCGACGCCTCGTTGACCTTGGTCTCCGACAGGATCTCCGCATCGCTGACGCAGAGGATATCCGCTGCGTCGGCCCCACCGTCGATGCTCGAGATCCCTGCCATCGAAGGAATCATATACCCCGCCATTCGAACGTTCTGGAGGATGATGTCCGAGACGAGCCGGGCATCCTCCTGTGCGTCCACGGCGTGGCTGTGCACATTGTGAACCTGAAGTTGATTCACGAACATGCCGAGGATCTGCGAGGTCACGATACCCGTGATCACGAGGGTGACCAGCAGTTCGATCAAGGAGAAGCCCCTTCGGGCCTGGAGTCTCGTCATCATCAGCCCGCCTTCAATCCCTGCACGCGCGCCGTTCGAAGCACACCGAGGGAGTTGGTCCAATCCACTTCGATCGTGATCGTGATGACCCCCGCCTCGGGTGTGTCGGGCTGAATGATCCAGCGTCGATCGAACTCCATCACGATGTCATCCGACGTCACCGGGTCGATGGGATTGGCCGGATCATTGGGATAGGTCGGAGAAGCCATCATCGCGATCACGTTCGCGGCGCTCATCGTGCGAAACATCTCCATCTGCTGCTGGGCCATGTAGGTGGCGAACATGTGCTCCCTGGAGTCCGCCGAATGCTTGAGCGCCGTGACCTGCCCGGCCGTCGTGGCCAGGACCCCGACAGCCAGGATGGCGAGGGCCAGCATGACTTCGATCAGGGAGAATCCCGCGCGAACGCCGGAGTTCGAGTCTTCAGCGGCTGGAGCGTTCGTGAGGTTGAGTTCGTTCGATCTATTCATCAGCTGCTCCAATTATCCGAAGCCGGTCGATAGACGTGAACGCGAGTCGCTCCGAGGGGACTGAGGACCAGCGAGGCGTCACGCACACCGTTCGTGAGGTACACGCCTCCGGATCCATTCCCGACCTCGCCCATCGAGCAGTCCGGAGAGAATGGAACAGGCAGACCCTCGGGTCGGAACACGACCCAGTTCGCCTGACCACCGCCTGCATTCACGAAGGTCGCTCCAGTGGTCGCGTCGCCCCCGCCCCCATCGGTGCCGACCTTCGCGTCGGCGTCGCTCAGCCCGAAGGCCACGGACCTTTCCAGGCTGCGGCCGACGAGCGGCTCTCCCGCGTCGATCTGGCAGTTCTGATTCAGCGATCCCGGGCGACCGTCATCGTGAATCAGGATGTCGACCTGATGTCCCGGGCTGTCGAAGAGATCGCCGCCCTGAGCGTCGGTGCGAACGTAGACGATATGTAGGTTGCCGCTGCGCTGGGCCTCGCCACGCGCGTAGGAGAACGCCCAGCCCAGCGTGTCGACCGAGCTGTAGAGCCTGCGATTGTCCGACAACTGGTTGGTGGCAGGAATCGCCAGCGAGGCCACGACCCCGATGATCGCGAGGACGATGGCGAGCTCCACGATGGTGAATCCCCGGTGCTTCCTCCCAGTGCCACGCAAGAGACGCCGCCCCGGGCTTTGGGAATCGACTGACGGCTCCACTGCCTTCTTGGAACGATCGATCCCGATTCTCGTGATGCGAATCGACATGGTTCTACCACTCACCCCGCGCCGGTGGATTCCCGGCCGTCGGTTCTTGCACCCTCACTTCGATTTCCTGTCGCGTGAGACCGCCGTGGGAATCGTCGGCGACGACGATCGGTTGATGGATTCCCTCCTGGCCATCGGCGGGGAGCCAGCGGATCAAGCCCTCGACGGCGTCGATCTCCATCCCCTTCGGAGCCTCCTCCAGGGAGAATCGGAAGTTACGATCCCCGTCGAGGTCGACGACCTCGACTCGATATTCGAAGACTCCTTCGTCGGAGCTGCCGCCGGGCACCGAGAGGATGGTCGGCGGAGCATTCGCGATCGTGATCTCGGGAACGTGAAAGGGCTCGCCCTCCTCGATCTCATCGCTCACGAAGACGCTTCCCCGGACGATGGAGCCTCGGCGGATCCGATCCGTCTTCAGCTCGGGTCCCACCTCGGGATGGGGGCGGCCGTCTACCGTCCACTCGTAACGGTGCTCGATCGGGTCACCATCCAGATCGGTCGCTCGGGTCCGCAGCTCGATGCTGATCCCGCGAGAGATGTCGCCGCCGGGATGGACGACGACCTCGGAGATTCTAGGCGGGGAGTTGCCGACTCTGAGCTCCGCGAGAAAAGGCTCGCTCGCCTGCTTGCCGTCGGTGGCGAGAACCGCGAGCTCGATGATGTCACCCCGCCGCGTGTCGCGAATCGAGATTTGATCCTCGTCCTGCCCGACGACCTCTCCCGCGACAGTCCAGGAGTAGGAGAGCCAATAGAGATCGTCGTCGTCATCGGACACATCGACGATCGCTTTCAGGGTATCGCCCACACAGGGCACCTCAGGCTCGAAGGAGACACCGGCGATCTGCGGGGCATGATTGCCAGCGGATCTCGAGCTCGGCTCACGCGGCGAATCTGCAACGGGGGTGTCCATGGCGACACCAACGCGCTGTCGACTGGTCTCCGCAGCGGGATCGCCGCAAGCAAGGGACAGGATGGTGAGGCAGGTCACCAACCAGACGACTCTGTGTGGGTATGAAGTCACAACCGAATCTATCGGTCGATCGAGCAGCCAGCGTTACGGATACCATGCCTCTCAGGCAACTTTATTCAATTATTCCAGATAGTTACTTGTTGCCTATGAATGAGACGACACCCTGGGTTACGCACGCAGAACACAGGAATCCGTGCGGAAGAAGCCCCGCACGTCGCAGGGTCATGGGAGTATTCGAGAGATGGCGTAATGAGGCGGAGCCGCCGTCAGATACTGTGGGAGACGAGCATGAGCCCTACCGCGACCGAGCCCACAGCCGTCGCCGAGCGCAGCAGTCCGGCACCGAAGCGATCTGTCCCTTCGCTCAGGCGCGAAGCCAGCCGGCCGAGAACACCTCCGAAGAGCAGCATCGCGATCATTACACCACTTCCGAAGCAGACGAGATACGCCAGCGCGACCAGGAGCGAGCCCTCGCCCATGACCGGGATCAATGCGAGCAGCGGAGCGGAGCCCGCCAACCCGTGTAGTGCCCCCATCATGAGTGGAGCGTGGACGTGGCCGGTGCGCTCGTGATGCGGCGCTGGAGCGGCCGCTTGATCGTGCGCGTGCCAGTGTGCGTGTTCGGGAAGATCCTCGTGCCGGTGAAAGTGGATGTGCCCGCGTCGCCGGACGAGGCCCCAGGCGACCCAGAAACCGAGCCCGATCAGCACGAGCCCCACCAGCGCCTCCGCACCCGAAGCGAGTTCGGGAGGAATCACCCATCCCAGGGGCAAGACGATGCACGCGATCACGAGCAGGCTTCCCGAGTGCCCGAGGCTCCACCAGAGCGAGACCATCCAGGCGCCGCGGCCTCCCGGCTTGCGACTCGCGAGGGCAGAGACCGCCATCACGTGATCGGCGTCGAGGGCGTGCACGAGGCCCAACCCGAAGCCCAGCGGCAGCATCATTCCTGTCTCCAGGCTCATGCGAAACACTCCAGGGAGTCGAGGAATCTCTTCACGGTCGCTCTGACTCCTGCCTTCTACGTGATCGCTGAAGATGAGGCTGAGGATAGCCCTCGAGCGAGTTTCGAACAGTGACGAAACCGCTACTCTGGCGAGCCCCCAGCCACAAGACCGATCGATCCCCGAAATCCGTGACGCCGTGGCCGCCAGACCCGGCCAAGCGATGCTCCTGTGCTCCGCGACCCTCCGCGCGGCCGGCCCAGGGCGAGGGGGCCCCATGCCTCGAGTCTTCGAGACCGCACGACGTCCTCTCAGCGAGGAGGTAAAGCGGCGAAGTCGAAACGCCGAGTTCGTGCCCGGAGGCTGGTACCTCGAGGGCGACCTGCTCCTGGTGACGAAGCGTACGATGCTGAGCGTGCGTGCGACGGAGGGCGCGGGGAGCCACTGGCTCGACACGCGCGACCCCGAGCCGAGCTGGAGTGTCGCGGTGCCGCGGATCGACCTCGCCAACCGCCGAATCGATGAAGTGCCGCGTGGCGGACGAGCGGTTGTGGCGCGCAGGCCCCGCCGGCTTGCCCGCGCGGGTCGCCGCCGACGGCCGGGGAGAGATGAGCGCCAGCTCGCCCTGCCCCTCGAAGAAGGCGACGGCTCGTGGGCCGTGGAAGAGCGTCAGCGAGCGGTCGCGCGCTTCTTCACCGCTCTGCCGCGCCGTCATCGCCTCACGATCTCTCCGGTGCCGCCACGCTGGCAGTGGGAGCTGCTCCTGCTCTTCGATCAGGGGGGAGAGGCCGCGGCGGATCTACTCGAGAGCACTCCGGCGCTGGCCTTCGGCCTCGCCCTCGCCCCCCTCCTCGTGGCGACCTCCACCCCGCCCCTCGAGGAGATCCTGACCTGGCGCCAGACGCGCATCGCCGAGCTGCTCGGCTTTCCCGCGAGTCGGCGCAGCGTGCGAGCTCTGCGCAAGCTTCCGGTGGACGAGCTCGACGCCGCCGCACTTCTGAGTCTCCAGCGGCTGCTGCGCAGCGAAGAAGTCCTGGGGCGTATCTCTCACCTCCCTCGTCTCTCGAAGGCACTGCTCCAGGTCGCGCGATCGCCCGAGTCCTTCATGGCCCTCGAGCGCGACTCCCAGCTTGCGCTCCTCGATCCGCAGCGCGGCCCCGCGCTGGCGAAGCAGCTCGGAGCCATGCTCGATCGCCTGACGCGTACACGAAGCCGCGGTTACCGGCTGCCGCGCACGATCCGCTCGTCCGTCCACGCCGAAGCTCTCGCGAGGGCCATCTCGGCGCTGCAATCCGAGGTGGGGCTCCTCGACGCGCCCGACAGCGTCCCGCCGCCGCCCTTCCCCGGCATCCCCGGAGTCATCGAGCCGCTGCGAAGCGCCGGCGACTATCACGAGGAGGGCCTGGCGATGCGCAACTGCGTTCGCTCCCGGCTGCGCGAGGCCATGCGGGGGCGAATCGCGCTCTATCGGGTCCTGCAGCCCGAGCGGGCGACCCTCTCCCTCGAGCGCTCGGGTCCCCGCTGGCGACTCGGGGACCTGCTGGCGGTGGGCAATTCTTCGGTGGCCCGGCGGACCCGCGAAGAGGTGGATCGCTGGCTGGAAATCTGGCAGGAGCCGGGGCGGATGCCGGCGGCTCGGGATGGCGCGGCCGCGCCGGACGGCGCTCTTCGGGTCCCGGTGCGCGAAGGGGGAGATGGCATCGAAGATGTCCGTGACTTCGCAGCGGACGATGGTTTTGCTGATCCCAGAGACTTCGCCGGAGCGGACGAGCTCGAGGATGCCG
>CBDUYG010000192.1:0-6526 GCA_965371385.1 uncultured Myxococcales bacterium
CGAATGATCCAGGCTAGCGAATGAAGTCGAGCTCTACCGCCAGCTCGCGGATGACTTCGAAATCGGAATTACGAGCCGGGATGAGGGCCTCGCGGGGAAATGCCGAGAGCAGCTCGGGATCGTCCATTGCGGCGAGGACCTTGCCCAGACGATCCGTGAAACCGGTGCCATAGCGCTCTTCGAGCAGCGGATGGGCCGTGAAGTTGTAATCCGGATAGGTCGGAGTAACCCAGATGATCTTCACCTGATCCGGATCCGTGCGCCCCTCCGCGACCCGGCGGTCATAGACCTTGTGGTTGAGAGCGCCGGCCTGCACCTGCCCGGACTCCACCAGCTCGGCGGTTCGATCGTGACTTCCGGAAAACCCGACCGAGGCGAAGAACTCGGCCGGTGCCTTGCCGGTATATTGGCGAACGAAGTGCTCCGGCATCAAGCGGCCCGACGTCGATCCCATCGAGCCGAAGCTGAAATTCCTGCCCTCGAGTCCCATCGGAAAGCCGTCGCTGCGCTCGAGACCCGTATCGGCGTGGGCGATGAAGTACGAGTAGAACTCCGGATCCTCGATCCCCTGGGCGATCGCACGGGCACCGGGGACGGCGTGGCGTGCCTGAACGCCGGTGAGCCCGCCGAACCAGGCCAGCTGGATGTCGCCGTTCTTGAAGAGATCGACGGAGTCCGAGTAGCGGGTCACGGATACGTACTCGACGGGCACTCCGAGACGGCCAGAGAGATAACGCGCCACCGGCTGGAATTTCTCCAGCAAACGCGTCTCGTCCTGATCGGGAATGGCGGTAAAGCGCAGGGTCGGCGGAGTGACAGGCTCGGCCGCGCCGGTGGGCAGCAGCCCGACGAAGGCGATGAGGACGGCCAGCCGACGTGCGGCCGCGATCAATGGACGGAGCACGAGTCGCGCCGCCCTGCGCCTTCGCGAATCCGCCCTCTCCGCCGCGCCTCGCGTATTCCTCTTCAACTTTCCCCCTCCATGTCTTCGCACCACTCCTCTGCCGCGCTCGTGTTCGGTAGAATGGCCACATCGTCCGGCCTTCGCAAACGCGATACGCCGGGGCCCTCTCCCATTCGCAGGATCGAGATGCTGGAGCTCAAAGAGAAATCGCCGCCCGAGTGGCTGAATGCCGTCCTGGAGGACTTCGACGGCTTCCTGCTCGATCACGCGGCGGCGGAGCGGAAGGCCTCGGCGGTCGCCGTCTCGCTCATCACGCATTATCCCGATCGCCGGGAGCTGGTGGCTGCGATGATGGACGTCGCCCGCGAAGAGCTCGAGCACTTCCACCAGGTCTACCGACTGATCGATCGGCGCGGGGGTGTGTTGGGGGGCGATGCGAAGGACGCCTATGTGCGGCGCCTGCGCGATCTGATTCGCCGGGGCCGGGAGGAGTATTTCCTCGACCGACTCCTCGTCAGCGGAATCGTCGAGGCCCGCGGCCGCGAGCGCTTCGCTCTGATCGCCGAGGCGGTGAGCGATCCGGACCTCGCTGACTTCTATCGCACCATCACTGCATCCGAGGAGAGACACGAACACATCTTCGTCGATCTGGCGGGCCGCTACTTCCCCAGCAACGTCGTGCGTCCCCGCCTCGAAGAGCTGCTGGACGCCGAGGCCCCCATTCTGCGCGCCCTCGAGATTCGCGCAGCGCTGCACTGAAATGAAGGGAAGCGGGCGCAAGAGAGAGCTCGGGAAGGCGGAGCGAAAATACCTCGAGCGCCATGCCGAGCCCGAAGCCGCACTCGCCGCCGACTTCACCGAACGACTCTCCCAGCCTTTCGGACACGTCGTCGTGATTCCCTGCTACGGCGAAGGTCGCGGGGTGGAGCGCGTCCTCGCGAGCGTGCCGGCCGGTCGTCACGGCGACGTCCTGGTCATCGTCGTCGTGAATCAGCGAGCCGACGCGCCGGCCTGGGCGGACGAGGCCAACCGCGAGACCCTGGCCGCACTCCGAAGCGCGCGGTCCATACTTCGTCGGATTTCGCAGCACGTCGAGTGGCTGGAGGATCCCAGGGGCACACTCCTGCTGATCGATCGCACTCGTCCCGAAACCCTGCTGCCGGAGGGCCAGGGAGTCGGGATCGCACGCAAGATCGGCTGCGACCTCGCTCTCTCGATCTGGCTCCACGGAGGCCTCGCCTCGCCCTGGATTCACTGCGCCGACGCCGACGCCATCTTGCCGGGTGATTTCTTCAGCCGCATCGAAGCAACCTCGAGCGCGCGAGATTCCCTCGGGCCGCCCATCGCACTCCTCTACGACTTCGAACATTCGCTGGACGTCGCCCCCGAACATCGGGCGGCGGCCCTGCGCTACGAGATCTTCCTCCGCTACTACGTACTCGGCCTCCGGAGCGCGGGCTCACCCTACGCCCATCACAGTATCGGCAGCACGATCGCCTTCGACCCCCTGGCGTATGCGCGCGTACGGGGCTTCCCGCGAAGACTCGCGGGCGAAGACTTCCATCTCCTCAACAAGCTCGCGAAGCTCGGCGCCATCGGGGCCCTGCGAGGCGAGCCGATCCTCCTCAGCCAACGGATCTCCCAGCGAGTGCCCTTCGGCACCGGCCCGGCCCTGGCGCAGCAAGCCGATCGCGAGCGCGATGGCATCGAGTTCGTCGCCTACGACCCCCGCGTGTTCGCCCATCTCGGGGTCTGGCTCGACACCCTGAACGCGGTCGCGAATCGGCCCATAGAGGCGTGCGGAAGAGCGCTCATCGAGCTCGTGCTGGAGCAGCGTGCCGAGAAGGAGCCCAGGGTTGGGGTCGGGGTTGGGGTCGGGGTTGGGGTCGGAGTCGGGGTCGGGGTTGGGGTCGGAGTCGGGGTCGGAGTCGGAGTCGGAGTCGGAGTCGACGCCGAGCTGCTGAGATCGTGCCTCGATCAGATCGGAGCGCTCGACTCGGCCGGAGCGCTGCTCGATCGCGGGGGGGCGCACGAACCCCTCACGCGTCGGCTGCATGAGCGCTTCGATGGCCTCGCAACCCTCCGATTGATCCATTGCCTGCGAGATCGGGGACTGGCTTCCCTGCCACTGGAGGACGCCCTCGTTCGGGCGCCCTTCCTCGAGATCGATCCGAATCAGGCCCGCGACCTCCCCGAGCTTCGCACCGCCCTCGCCCTTCGCGAAAGGTCTCCCCTCCCGCTCACGCGGCAGAGCTGAGAGCCCGGCTCACGATCTCGAATACGTCCTTGGGAAGCGACGGCTGGCCGGCGATCTTCTCCAGCTCGGCCTGCATCAGCGCCTGGCGTCCCGCGTCGAACCGCTTCCACTGATTGAACTGCGAAGCCAGACGCGAGGCCATCTGGGGATTCAGGCCGGCGACCTCGATCACGACATCCGCGAGGAATCGATAACCCGCGCCGCTCGAAGCGTGGAAGCGAACCTGATTCCCGGCGCAGAACATCCCGATGAGGGAGCGAAGGCGGTTCGGGTTGCGGACACTGAAGTCCGGGTGCCGCGAGAGCTCGATGACCCGCTCGAGGGTGTCGCTCCGTTTCGAGAGGGCCTGCACGCTGAACCACTTGTCGAGAACGAGGGGGTCGTCCTTCCAGCGCTCATGAAAGGACGCGAGGGCCTCGTCGCACTCATCACCTCCGGCATCGACGAGGAGCGAGAGAGCGGCCTGGGAGTCGGTCATGTTTCGGGCATTGCGAAATTCATCGATCAGGAGGGCCCGCGTCCCGCCCTCGTCCAGATTGGATAGATAGGCGAGGGCCGTATTCCCGAGGCGACGGGCCGCGATCGCCTCGGTTCCGGTCCCCTCCATCGAGAGCGTCGCCATCTCGCGGTGAATGCCTTCCAGGGCCCCGCGATGCGCCTCTGCCAGGGCGCGGATCGACCGCTCGCGCGCCGCGTGGAGGCCATCGACGTCGATCGTCTCCATCTCCTGGGCCAGGAGCCTTTCACTCGGCAGGGTGAGGGCCAGGGACTTGAGGGAGCCATCGAGCTCCGCATCGCTCAGCACGCGGCCAAAGGCCTCCACGAAGAGGGGATCGAGTGTGGGCTCACCGACCTGGCTTGGATCGGCCGTCATCTCGAGCAGGAGCTCGGCCGCGAGCTCCTGCCCGGCATCCCAGCGGTTGAAGGGGTCTGCGTCGTGGGCCATCAGGAAGGCCAGCTCTTCGCGATCCCTGGTGATGCGCAGGCGCACCGGCGCCGAGAAGTCGCGCAGCAGGGAGACGACGGGGGCCTCGTCCAGACCGCTGAAGTGAAACTCCTGCTCGCGCTCGGTCAGCTCGAGGATGAGGCTCGAGCCCCGGCGTGCCGGAGCTCGCCCCTGGGCCTCCAGCTCGACCGTCAGATCCCCGCCGTCGCGCCCCAGCAGCCCAAGAGCGACCGGGATGTGCAGGGGCTCACGCTCCTCGCCCGTGTCTCCTCCATTGCCGCCCGATCCGGGCTCCGGGTTGCTCTGCTTCAATTTCAAAGTGTAGCGACCCGCGGATTCGTCGAACACCCCGCTCGCCTCCACCACGGGGGTTCCCGACTGTGAATACCAGCGCTTGAAGCGATCGAGGTCGAAGTCGTTCGCGTCCGCCAGCGCCGAGACGAAATCGTCGCAGGTAACCGCCTCTCCGTCGTGTCGCTCGAAGTAGAGATCGCAGCCGCGCCGGAAACCCTCCTCACCCAGCAGGGTGTGGAGCATGCGAATCACCTCGGCGCCCTTGTTGTAGACGGTCGCGGTGTAGAAGTTGTCCATCGAGATGTAGGACTCGGGACGGATCGGATGCGACATCGGCCCCGCGTCCTCGGCGAACTGGGCGGTGCGCAGCGCCTTGACGTCGAAGATGCGTTTCACCGCTGCCGAGGTCATGTCGGCGCTGAAGAGCTGGTCGCGGAAGACCGTCAGCCCCTCCTTCAGGGTGAGCTGGAACCAATCCCGGCAGGTGACGCGATTTCCCGTCCAGTTGTGGAAGTACTCGTGGGCGATCACCGCCTCGATACCCTCACAATCGTCGTCGGTAGCCGTCTCGGGGAGTGCCAGGACGTACTTCGAATTGAAGATGTTGAGTCCCTTGTTCTCCATCGCCCCCATGTTGAAGTCGTTCACCGCCACGATCATGTAGATGTCGAGGTCGTACTCCCGGCCGAATATCTCCTCGTCCCAGTGCATCGCCTTCTGCAGGGAGACGAGGGCGTGCTCACAGCGGTCGATGTTCTGGGGCTCGACCCAGATCTCCAGCTTCACGTCCCGGCCGGAAGCCGTGACGAAGCGGCCCGCGTGGCAGCGAAGGTCCCCGGCTACCAGGGCGAAGAGGTAGCTGGGCTTGGGGAAGGGATCCTTCCAGACCACACGCCTGCGGCCCCCTTCCAGCTCCCCCGAGAAGGCGAGGTTTCCATTCGAGAGCAGAACGGGCAGGCGAGCGGCGTCGGCTTCGAGGGTCGTCGTGTAGCGCGCCATGATGTCCGGACGATCGGGGAAGTAGGTGATGCGCCGGAACCCCATGGCCTCGCACTGGGTGCAGAACATCGACCCGCTGCAGTAGAGACCCGAGAGAGACGTGTTGGCCTTCGGATTGATCTCGACCACGGACTCGAACTCGAAGCGAGCGGGGACGCGGGGAATCCGCAGCTCGTCTTCACCCAGCTCGTACTCGCGCTCCTCGAGCTCGCGACCATCGATCCGGACTTCGCGCAGATCCAGCTCTTCGCCCATGAGCACGAAGGGCGGCGGGTCGCCTGCCAGGGCTTCGTTGCGTCGCACCGACAGGCGCGCCCGAACCCGCGTTCGCTCCTCTTCGAGGTCGAAGTGGAGATCGACCGTGTCGATCCAATAGTCGGGCGGGCGGTAGTCCAGGCGGTAGGTGGTCTTGGGCTTTTCGATCGTCATGGGGCGGCCTCTTTGACTCGCGGCCGAAGCCCGGCGAGCTGCGAAAGAGTATCAGCTCGCCCGCGATCAGGAACCGAGGACTCGCCCGCCCATGGCCTGGCAGTCGAACTTCCGGGTGAAGCGAATCCGGCCGTCCACCTGACATTTGAGGATGGTGTTGTCGGGATCCGGCTCTTTCTGCATGGCGTCGTCGAGCTTCTCCCTGAGCCCGCCGAGGGCCTCGCTTCCGCGGCTCCGGAGGGAGGCGATCGTCAAGCTCGAAGGCTCTTCGGCGCCCGGCTCGGGTGCTGCACCGGGCTTGTGGGCGGAGTGCGAATTCATGATCTGCTCGCCGGAATTGAGCTCGTCGTTGACGAAGCAGCCGCCGGCCGAGAGCAGCAGAGCCGCGCTGGCGAAGGCGATCGGGAGCGTTTGCCGGAAACCGGGCATGAGGAGTGAATCGGCCGGTCCCCCGATCGAGCTGAGCAAAAGATCGCGCTCGAGATTCAGAATTCCCGCCCGCCTCGAATGAGTTGATGTAGATTGCGAACATGCCCCGCAGGCGGCCTCGGCGGGCCGGCGAGACCGATTCGCTCCGAGCGGGACGTCCAGCGTGCGCCTGGATCAGCGGGAAGGCGCTCACGAGATTCGCCGTGAGGGCGGGGAGTTCGAGGTGGAAGTCGAGGTAGTAATCGAGGTGGAAGTCGAGGTGGAAGTC
>CBDUYG010000193.1:0-6514 GCA_965371385.1 uncultured Myxococcales bacterium
AGCCCGAGCACCATCAGGTTCACCGCGTCCCGGTAGGTCTCCTTGAGGGGCCTGCGGCGGAGCTCCCGGCGCGGTCCCGTGTACTCCGACTGGATCAAGCTGTTGGCCATCGTCCAGAGGATGTTCGAAACCTCCCAGGTGTCACAGTCGGCAAACTCTCCGCGCCGCACTCCGTCTTCGAGCACCTCGCTGAGGATCGTGAGGCTACTCTCCCACAACTTCGACACTTCGGTGAGCGCGGCCTCGGGTAGCCCCCCGATCAGGGACTCATTGTCGATGGCCCAGAAGATCTGGAAGTACTCCCGATGCGCGATCCAATGATCGAGATAGAAGTCTCCGATCCTCCGAACGCCATCGACCGCCGATTGCCCTTCGTTCGCGGCCTCCCGCAGCTTATCGAGGAAGCGCTTGCCGTTCTCGGCGAGCACCGCGACGTAGAGATCGGCCTTGCTTTCGAAGTAACGATAGAGGGTGCCCTTGGCGACGCCTGCGCGATGCGCGACCTCGTCGAGGTTGGCGAGCATGAAGCCATCTCGAAAGAACACGTCCCGGGCGGCCTCGAGGATGCGGCGACGCGAGAGCGCCTTCTTCTCCTCCCGGGTCACTCGCCCACCGCTCTGGGTGCCGGGGGATTCGTTGGAATAGGGGCTGGTCGGAACGGGCGCTACATTACTCAAGATCGTCACTCCCTTCATAGCGACACGCCTCAAAGAGCGCGGTCTGTACGTATCGCTCACCAAAATCGCAGATCACGGTGACGATGAGCTTGTTTTCGTTACCACTCTGGGACGCATACTGGATCGCCGCCGCTACGTTCGCCCCGGAAGAAATCCCACAGAGAATCCCCTCTTCTCTCGCGAGGCGCAGGGCCATCGCAATCGCGTCGTCATTCGTGACCGTGATGACACCGTCGATCTGGCTGGTATCCATCACTTCGGGAATGAAGCCCGCCCCAATACCCTGAATCTTGTGTGGGCCCGGCGCTCCGCCCGAGAGCACCGGGCTGGCTTCGGGCTCTACCGCGATCGCCTCGAAGGAGGGCTTGCGCGCCTTGATGGCCTGCCCCACGCCGGTGATCGTTCCGCCCGTCCCAACTCCGGCCACGATGGCATCGACCTTCCCGTCGGTATCGGACCAGATCTCGTCGGCCGTGCTGCGGCGGTGGATCTCCGGGTTGGCCGGGTTGCGGAATTGCTGGGGGATGAAGGAGTCGGGGATTTCGTCGGCGATCTGCGTGGCGCGCTCCACAGCACCGGTCATTCCCTTGGCGCCGTCGGTCAGGATCAGGCTGGCGCCGAACGCGCGCAGGGTGACCCGGCGCTCGGGGCTCATGGTGTCGGGCATGATCAAGATACAGCGATAGCCCTTGACGGCGGCCACCATTGCGAGAGCGATGCCGGTGTTGCCACTCGTCGGTTCGACGATCACCGACCGGCCCGGGCTGATCAGACCTTCCTCCTCCGCCGCCTCGATCATCGCGAGCCCGATGCGATCCTTCACGCTATTGCCGGGATTCTGCCCCTCGAGCTTTGCAAGAATGGTGGCGTTCAGCCCATCGGTCACTCGGTTGAGCTTTACCAGGGGGGTGCCGCCGATCAGGGCGGTGACATCTTCGAGGATGTTCATGAGCAGCGACCCCTCTCGTGGCTTCGCTGACGCGCGCTGGCGCGAGTCAGCGGGCCACCTGACACAAGATCCACATTTCTCTCAGGACCAGCATAACGCCTTCCCGGTACTTCTGACCAGAGATGGTGTTCAAGTCTCACTATTTGAAGAACCCCCTTCCCTCAGCTCTCCGAAGATCTCCTCCAGCAACACGGTCGCGTAGCTCCCCGAGGACAGCTCGAAGCGCAACAAAAGAGCATCCGATTCGTCCAACAACTCGAGCTCCGTCGGCAACACGCGAAGAGACCGTCGTGCACCCCGCAGCCGAATTCCGCGTGGCAGCTGGATTTTGCGTGTGTCAGGGATTTCCATCTCCGCGAGCACTCGGGCCTCACGAGCCCCCGGAGCGCCGCTGGGTTGCGACATCCGGCTCCCAAAAATCGGTCCGGTCGGGCTGATTTCGAAGCGCGCCGCTCTCTCGTTCTCCCGGGCCTCGTCCTCGACCTCGAAGACCCCACCCGAGTCGTGCTTCATCGCGAGGTCTCCGCGCTCGAGCTCGTTCATCGCCAGGGGACGATCGCTCAGCACCCGGTTGAAGACCTCCGCCTGGAGGGCCGAGAGCAGAAAGCGGGCCTGGCGGCGATTCCCGCTGATGCGGCCGCGGCTCAGGATCGCTCGGGCACGCGCCGGGTTGTCGGCCTGACGACCGAAGCGCTGAGATCCGAAGCGGTTCGGCATACCGAGCCGCTGGATCCTCTCGAGCGCCGCACGAGCCTCGGCGAGAGTTGCCGCGTCCACTTCCCTCACCCGGATTTCGAATCGATTTCCCCGCAGCTGTCCGGTCCGCAGCTTGTGACCATGTCGCCGAGCCTCGAGAACCCGTGCGCCCGCGAGCTCGAGCTCGAGCGCGCGGCCGGGATCGAGGCCCGGGACGGAGAACCACTGGCGCGTGATGGCGAGCCGATCCTTGCGCCCGGCGTATCCCACATCCCGTCCCGCAACTCCCGCTGCGCGAGCGAGATCTTCCGCCACCTCCTCTGTATTCCGCAGCCGCTTCTCGACCCGGACGAAGGTATGTCCGCCTTCGCCGGAAGCTGGATAGAGGGGAACCTCGTCGACGACGAAGTCCTCGGGGACGACGCGAATGCGCGGCCGCGCGGAGGGCGCCGAGAGATCCGGCTGCGGGGGCGTGGTCTCGGACATGGATCAGGGCCCGGGAGACGGGCCCATCACGGCCGCCACGGGGGCGAAGGAGCGCCGGTGCGCCTTCGAGGCACCGAGGCGCTGCAGGGCGTCAACATGAAAAGCAGTGCCGTAGCCCATGTGACGTCCGAAGCCATAGCCGGGGTAACGCTCGTCGAGGCGGCTCATGATGCGATCGCGGTGCACCTTGGCGACGATCGAAGCGGCCGCGATCGAGCCGTCGATCGCATCCCCGTGAATCAGCGGCGTCTGGGGAATCGAAACGCCGGGCACCGTGCGCGCATCGACGAGCAGATGATCCGGTGCGGGCGAAAGAGCCGAGACGGCCCGGCGCATGGCCTCGAGAGAGGCGTGGTAGATATTGAGACGGTCGATCTCCGCCGGCTCGACCTCGCCGATTCCGATCGCGATCGCCTGGTCTCGGATCGCCCGGTCGAGCTCTTCACGCGCCTCGGGCACGAGACGCTTGGAGTCGTTCAGCTTCGGAAGCTCGACGCACTCCGGGAGGATCACGGCTCCGGCGACGACCGGCCCCGCGAGAGGCCCGACTCCGACTTCGTCGACCCCGGCCACGAATCGAGCCCCCCGCTTCAGCAGATCACCGCGCAGCTCGAAGAGCGCCGCCAGCCGCTCTCGTTCGGCGGCGCGCGCCTCGAGGGTTCGGCGCGCGCGTTCGGCCAGCTGTCGGGCGCCCGCCCGGGTATCCGTCGCCAGCGCGGCCGCCAGGGCTTCGAGCTCTTCGGCGGCTTCGCCGTCGAGCGCGACGCGCAGGCGTCGGCGCAGCTCGCTCAGGGACTGCCGCGCCAGGGAGGAGCCCGATGCATTCGAGGAGTCGTGGAGGGCCGGAACCAACGCCGGTCGTTCAGTTGCGCTCATCCTTCGCAGCCCCATCCGATGCAGGAGGTGACGCCTCGGCTGCCGTCGCCGAGGCTTCGGAGGATGTAGCGGAAGCGTCTCGATGTCCCAACTTCGCTTCGACGGCGCGCATGCGTCTGAGCAGGTCGGGAAGTCGGCCGAGAGCGGCCATTGCCTTGTGCCAGCGTCGCTCCTCCATCTGAGGAGTGCCCCACACCCGGGATCCCTCCGCGACGTCCTTGTGGAGCCCGGCGCGCGCGCCCACGAAGGCCCGGCTGCCGATCCGCAGATGACCGGCCACACCCACCTGGGCCATCACGATTGCCCCGCGCCCGACCTCGGTACTGCCACTGAAGCCGCTCTGGGCCGCAACCACGACATCCTCTCCGATGTCGCAGTTGTGCGCGATCTGCACGAGGTTGTCGATCTTCGCGCGACGGCGAACGCGTGTCTCGCGGAGGGTGCCTCGATCCACCGTCGCGTTCGCTCCGATCTCGACATCGTCTTCGAGCACGACCCTCCCGACGTGGGGGATCCGATGCAGCGCCCCGGTTTCGTCCGGCACGTAGCCAAAGCCGTCACCGCCGATCACCGCCCCGGGCTGCAGGAGAACACGATCGCCGAGGAGCGAGCCCTCGCGGATCACGACGCGGGCATGTACTTCGCAGTCTTCGCCCACTGCGACATCGGGATAGAGCGTGACGTCCGGGTGGAGGATGGTCCTCGCCCCCACGCGCGCCCGGGCGCCGATCGTGACTCCCGGACCAACGGACGCGCTGGGGTCGACCTCGGCGCTCGGATCGACCCGGGCCTGGGGATGAATCCCACTGGCAGGGCGGGACGCCGGCTTCAGCCGCAGCACGGCTCGCGCGAAATCGAGGGCCGGATTGGGAGAGTGGATCGCGTTGTGGGAGCCGGGATCCAATCCCTCGGGAAGAATGACCGCCGAGGCTCGGCTCTCGGCGAGCGACGAGGCCCACTTCTCGGATCGGACGAATGCGAGATCGCCGGCTTCGGCGCTCTCGAGAGGAGCGACGTCACGCAGAGCGATCGCTCCATCGCCGCTCCAGCTGCGGCCCAGCTCACCCGCCAGCTCTGCGAGAGAGATGCCGCTCTTCTTCGTCCGATCGGAATCCGTCATGCGAATGGGAGCCTCCGCATCGGCCAGAGCTCCTCACACGCTGCGCCGGTGACCGAGTGCTTCAGCGGGCGAGCAGAACCGGAATGGACGACGTCCTCACGACCGCAGCGGCGTTACTGCCCACGAAGTAGTCGGTAATGCGGTTTCGGCCGAAGGCGCCCATCACGATCATGCCGGCGCGCACCTCCCGGGCGGTATCGACGAGCTTGACATCGGGCCGCCCCAGGGTGGAGGAAGTCTCGCGCACGGGTACCGAGAGACCGCCGACGAGCCTGCGAACATCTTCGAAGCGTGTCACGGCGCGTCCCTTGTCCTTCGAGTCCACGAAGACCTGAACCGCCTCGCCGAGGCCGTTCGCGAGCTGCACCGCGAGATCGGCCGCCACGCGTGAGCCCGGTGAGCCGTCGAATCCCAGAACGATCGGGCCGCTGATCTGTGCGCCTGCGGGAACCACCAGCAGGGGCTTGCTGGTCTTCCTCATCACGGCGTCCGCCGTGGCTCCAATCAAGGCGCCCCTGCGTGCATCCGGCTTGCCGTCGCGCCCCACCACGGTGATCGCCGCAGTGAGGGATTTCTCGACGATGCGGTCGGCCGGCGTGCCCTGAGCAACCTCGCAGGTCGCCTCGATCCTCTCGGCCCGCGCACGCTCGGCGAAACGCCGCGACACAGCCTCAGCGCGGGCTCGGTAATAGGTCGCGAGCTCGTTCTCCGGATAAGGAGGAAGTGTGAGACCGTCGCTGGCAGGAGCCCGAATGCGCGACTCCTCGATCACACTGATTCCGATCAGCGCAGCGCGCAGACGCACCGCGAGGGAGATCCCGCATCGTTCAGCCGCCGCCGAGCACTCCGATCCATCCGTCGCCACCAAAATCGTCTCGATCATTGCCGCTCCTCACCATCCTGGGCAGGATCCTTCGCCCCTTGAACACAACACCCTCTCGGCCACGTGGCGCGCCGATCGACTTCGCCTCGAACCCGTTTCAACTTCGACTGCCCGCTCTACCGTGCATCCTTCCGCGCTTCCCCCAGTGCTTCCTTCTCAGTGCTTCCTTCGGTGCTTCACGCGGTTTCTGTCCGGCTTCATGTCCCAGCACCTACTGGATCGAGTCCGTGCCCGGGGGGGGGCAGAATTGGGAGAGTACGTAACCCCCGAGGGACGCGCAATTCACAGGGCAGGACTCGTTCGGTACCCGGGAGGTGGACCGAGGAATGGGTCTCCGGCTCCAGCACGCACTCTGGCCGACATTGAGGAACCTCGGACGCCCTTTGGCTGCCGGTGGTGCGTCCGACCCAATCAATGGTCCACGTATCGGTTACCCGTGAGCTACCCGACACAGACGAAACGCAGCTCCTTTCGCCAATCGGACCCCGAGGGAAGCAACGCCCCCGGAAAGCATCGGAAATCAGGCGAGATTCCCGCAAAGCGTCCCGGGTGGGGTAAACAAGGCTCTGCTCCGTCCCGACGCCGATCTCGGCCCAGCAATTTTTCTGGAACCGGGCCCCGCTCCCTCCAGGAATCCGGACACCTCCCATGAGCCGCAGCAACACGCCCGACACCCGCCGGCCCGGCAATGTCGATCCCGAGCCCGGCGAGCCCGCGGTCCGAATCTCGGGAGTCTGGGAGCTCACCTGGCCCTCGATGACCTCCTTCGCGCTGCACGCGGTCGTGGGCTTCGTCGACATGCTCTTCGTCGCCCAGCTCGGCGGCGA
>CBDUYG010000194.1:0-6514 GCA_965371385.1 uncultured Myxococcales bacterium
GCGCCGTCCGAGGTCGGGACCGAGAAGACCGGGAGAGAGCCGCGATTGATCAGGCTGAGACTCTCGCTCAGAATGATGGGTAATCTGGGCTTGACGAGCAGGCTGTATCCGACCTCGTCAGTGGAGCGAGTATCAAATTCGATCGAACTTTCCAGGCTCAGGCTTCCCAGCTCACGAGTCAGGGGATTCTGGGTCTCCTTGATGATGTCGAGCTGGTCAGGTGAGGGCGCCGAGTCGGCGGGATCCGCCCAGGATGGCGGTGCCATCGCACACGACGCCGGGAGCAGGGCCGAGAGCGGGGCCGCCCATGAACGACGCCTGGCGACCGATCTCCAACGAAGGCAGAACGCTCGAAGCTGCGTTGATGCACTCATCGTCTCACGCGCCGCTGGGTCTATCTGGATTGAGCCCGTGAGCAGCGCAGCCGGGTAGCCGACTGACGAGAGCCGGACGCAGCCGAGAGTCACACCTACAGGTCCGCGGGCGAGCATGGTCACGAATCCACCTAGGGTTGAGCTTGCGCTGCACCTGGCTCCGCCGACCCCGTCCAAGTCTCACTGTTCGGGCGAGCCAGCGAGATCGAGAACCCGGCGCCAATCCGCTCCGATTCGTGCGGTGGCGATTCGCTGCGCGATCTCCCGGTGGAGCGGAGCGGTGTTGGCGGACCGCGATCGAAGCAGCTCGTGCACGGCCCCGAGGAGCGCCGGGCCGTCGTTCGCTGGAACGAGAGCCACACCGGGAGTCACCGGATCGAGCAGCTCTCGAATCG
Organism: uncultured Myxococcales bacterium; assembly: GCA_965371385.1. Lineage (GTDB taxonomy): Bacteria > Myxococcota_A > UBA9160 > UBA9160 > UBA4427 > CBDUYG01. The sequence goes on from CBDUYG010000194.1 coordinate 770, forward strand.
CGGGCGAGTCGCGGGTTACGAGGGGCACGCCCGCGCAGAGGACCTGGAACACCTTGTTGGGAATCACACGCCCCGCCTTGTCGCTGTCGCCGAAGATTCCAAGGCAGACGTCCGATGCGTGAATCACCTCGATGAGCTCCGCATAGGGGATCCACGGTCGCCATTCAACCTTGTCGAGCGGATCCACGTGGAGCATCTGCCGGATCTTTTCCTCTTCCTGACCAACACCCACGAAGAGCCACCGGATCTCTTCATCGCGCGCGAGACGCGCGGCTTCGATGATGGCTTCGATCCCGTGCAGCGGCGAGAGCTGGCCGAAGAAGAGCACGGTTGGAATCGAGGGGGTGGAGTCGATCGTCGGGGCTTCCTCGCGCGCTGGGAAGACCTCCTCCTCGACTCCCACGAAGACGACCTCCGCCCGCTCCCTGGGTATCGAGCACAGATCCGCGAAGTAGTCCGCGTGGGCTCGGGTGTCGAGGATGACTCGGTCGGCGGCCCGGGCCGCGAGCCACTCCCAGGCGTGGATCGCACGCGCGAGCAGGCTACCCGGTCGGGCGAGGCGCCGGTCCTCGACGATGGTGTTGTAGAGCGAGAGGAAGACGTCCCACACGAGGGGTACCCCGCGCAGCTTCGCGAGGGGCCAGAGGACCAATACGTCGAGCTGCCCCAGGTATCCGATCAGGACGACGTCGTGCGGCGGCAGGCGCCAGTAACGGACCAGCAGCCCGGGGTACGCCGCGAGCCAGCGCAGCAGGAACTTCGCCCGCCTCATCGCGCCCGAGACCTGGCTCTTGTCCTCGACGTCGCTCCAGATCTCCCGATGGCACTCGATCACCTCGACGCCATTCTCCCGCAGGCCGCGCAGTGCGATGCGGTTTCGGGGCTTGCCGAGGTCGTAGGTTCCCCACATCACGACACGCATCGCGGATGCCTCGTCACGGTTGGGATTCGGGTGTGCGAATCAAGACGCAGGATGAGCCACTCGCGGTTTCGCAGTCCCTTCGGCTCGCGAAGAGCTCGTCACCGAAGCGTGCCGGAGGAGTGTAGGACCAGGCGATGGATTCTTCCCGCTCGCCCTCGTCCGTCTCCACGTATCCGAGGGCCTCGAGCTGCTTCCGGGCGGCCGGATCCATTCCCGTGCCGGTCGGTGGCTCCAGGACCCAGCCCCCGTGCTTGGCGAGTTCTGCCAGGAGACGTTTTGCCTCGGGATGATCGGCGCGGAAGAGGTTGTTCATCTCGTCCGGATCCTGCTCGAGATCGTAGAGCTCGCTCGCCTCGGGAAGGAGCGGGCGGTAGATCAGCTTCCAGCGCTGATCCTGGACGCTGTGGAGCAGCAGATCCTTGGGACGGTGCTGGATCATCATTGCGTTCCTGTCGAAGACGTTGATCTGGTCCGCGTACGCGACGCGGGGAGCTTCGTGATTTCCCTCGAGAAGGGGTCGCAGGCTCCGGCCCTGGATGCCATCCGGAATCGGGATCCCGAAGTAGTCGAGCACGGTCGGGAAGACGTCGATGCTGCGCACCAGGTCGGCGATCGTTCGGCCGCCCTCGACGCCGGGGATGCGCAAGAGGAGCGGGACCCGGATCTGCTCCTGGTAGAGAAGACGATGGAAGCGCCAACCGTGATCTCCGAGTCCCTCGCCGTGGTCTGCGACGATCGCCACGAGGGTGTCGCGATCGAGGCCGCGCGTCTTCAGGGCGTCGAGGAGGCGCCCGAGGTGGTGATCCATGTAGCGGATCTCTGCCGCATAGAGCGCGCGGTTGGGCTGAATCGCGCCCCAGCGATTGACCTCGAGCTCGTCCTCGGGCGGCATGAATTCATCGTCCGGGAGCAGGATCGGGTCGTGCATGTCCCAGTAGTGGACCCAGAGGAAGAAGGGCTGATTCCCGGCATCGAGGAAGTCGATTGCGATGTCGGTGGTGATGTCGGCGCGCCGCTGGTTCTTCTTCAGGCCCCAGTCCGCGAACTTCCCCTGCTTTTCGAGCTTCGTCTCGAAGCTGTCGAAGAAGTCGAATCCATTCCGGAAGCCGAAGTAGTCCGAAACGGTAAACGAGCTGTGGACGGCACCGGTGCGAAACCCCGCTTCCCGCAGCGTGCCAGCGAGGCTGGGGATCCCCGGGTCGAGGCGAAAGCTTCCGTCGGCCGAGAGAACCCGCAGGCCGTGGGAGTAGGGGTAGCGCCCCGTGAGAATCGAGGCATGGGATACGGGCGTAACGGAGGCCGTGCTGAACGCTCGCTCGAATCGAGTGGCCTGGGCTGCGAAGCGGTCGAGGTTGGGGGTGATGTCGGCGGGAAAACCGTAGCTGCCGAGGTGGTCTGCTCTCACGGTATCGAGGGTGACGAGGAGAACGTTCACGGGCTCTACGGGCTCCGGAGACGAGCCGGGGTCACCGCAGCCCGTCGCGAAGCTCAACGCAATCAGCAGAACGATCGCGCAGAAGATCCGTGCAGGCGAGAAGATCATCGCGCGCATCTTAGCAGCCGGCCGGTGCGGTGCGGTTCGGCGTGGCGCAGTACGGCGCTCGATCGGTATTCTGCGGGCTCGCCCGGATCCCATGGGGAATCGCATTGGTGGACGACACCCAGCCTTCAGCTCCAGTCTCGAGCGCGCTCTCGAAGCCGCCCCATCGGCTCGTGGCGCTGCTCCTGCTCACCCTGGTGCTCGTCTCCTTCGCAGCGCAAGTCGGCTGGATCGTTGGAAGCCTTCCCTACCCCCGGCACGTCGATGAGGCGACGTTCTCGAGAAGCTCGCTCCACATGCTGCAGCAGGGGACGCTCCGGCCCACGAATTTCAACTGGCCCACCTTCCCCATCTATCTCGCCGCGGCTGCGGAGGGAGCGGCGTTGGTCCGGGAGATGGCGGCGGGGAGGATCGAGTCGCGAGATGATGTGGAGCTGCGTGTTTTTCCGTACTACGAACAGGCGGGACTCATCTTGCCGGCGAAGCTGCTCTTTGCGGCGATCTCCGTTGCGAGCCTCGTGCTGGTGGGATTCATCGCGGCCCGGGTATCCGGCTCGCCGTGGGGATGGGTGCTCGCCCCAGCGTTCCTCTCCCTCAATTCGCTCTATCTTCGCCACTCCTGGTCCTATCTCAACGTCGACATCATCGCGACCTTCTTCGTCGTCGCGGCGCTCGCCACTCTCCTGCGTGACTCCAACCCCGAGGAGGGGCTTGCGAAGAAGGTCGTGATTCCCGGAATCCTGTGCGGTCTCGCAATCGCGAGCAAATACACCCAGGCGCTGCTCGTGATCCCCTTCGTGATTCTGCTGATTCAGACGGATCGAAGGCGCTTCTTCGTTCCGGTCGCGCTGCTCGCGGTGATCGTCGTGGCGACCTTCGCGATCGCGATGCCCTACTCGATCCTCGATCACGATCGCTTCGTGCATTGGCTCGCAAGGCAGCAGGAGATCTACAGCAAAGGATGGCCCGGCCACGACGTTCGGCCGGGGCTGTCCCACCTCGCGCGGCAGCTGGGGCATCTCGCTCATCAATTCGGCCCGGTCGTATTCGGCTTCGGGGCCCTGGGGCTCGCCCACACCCTCCTGCGCCGAAGTCGCCGCGGGATCGCCCTCGCGAGCTATCCGGTCGTCTTCACCGTCTTCTACTCCAGCTACCGGACGGACTTCGTGCGCAACCTGCTCCCGGTTCACGCTCTCTTCAGCGCCTTTGCGGCGATCGGGCTCGTGGTCCTGGCGCGCTCGCTGCGCGACCAGCTCGACGCTCGGAACTGGCCTCCCGCGAACGCTCGGGCTCGAAGCCTCGGCGTCTTCATTCTCCTCGCGATCGCGGTGCTTCTCGCTGCACCCTGGGGAGATCTTCGCACCTCGTATTCGAACCCCCCGGACTCGCGCAATCAGGCCGTGGACTGGATCTCGAGCAACCTGCCCGCCGGCTCACGCGTCGTCTTCGCGCGTGAGCTGGGATTCGATACGCGGCCGCTCGAGTCCGACTACTCGGTGGTCGTGCGGCCATTCGCGCGCTTGGCGGGTAGACAGGATGAATTCATCGCGCCCGCCTCGGAGTTCTTCCGTCGTGAGGCGGACGCGGGTGCGATCTTCGTCACACCCATCTACGGATTCGACGAGCGTTGGCCGGAGCGAAGATCGACCGCTCGGATCTTCAACGCGGTCTTCGCCGGGGGCGAAGAGCTGGCTCGCTTCGGTCGCAACCCGGTTCGCGTGCTCTATGCCGAGCCCGCTCCCCTGGGCGACCCCAGCTTCAGTCTGCGCCGGGGTCAGGTGTTCGAGTCGAGTCCCTCGGCGTCGCGCCTGCGCGAGCGGTAGAGCAGCTCTTCGCTCGAGCGACGGTTGGCCGCCACCATGTCGGCCACGAGCCCAGTCAGGATGATCTGGAAACCCACGACGAGCAGGATCGCGGCGAGCAGCAGTGATTGCACGTGGCCCGCCCCCCCGTCGCTGATGTAGTAGACGACGAAGCGCAGGCCGATCAGGGTGCCGAGAACGGTGAAGCCGCCGCCCAGGGGCCAGAAGAGGCGCAGGGGAGCGTGCCAGGTCGTGATGCGCAGGATCGCCCAGCACGAGAGCCAGATGTAGTGCGCGGAGCCGCGGAAGAGCCGGGAGGGCCGGGTCTGGGGGCCGACCTCGATCGGCACCGTGCCGACTGCGATCTGACGATCGCCGCATTGGATGAGACTCTCGAGCGTATAGGTAAAACGAGAAGAGATGTTGAGCTTGAAGGCGACGTCCCGGCTGAGGGCGCGAAAGCCGCTCGTCGCGTCGGGGACCCGGACGCCCGAGATCCACTCGACGAAGCGGCTCCCCGCGCGCTGAAGCCACTTCTTCGCGGGAGAAAAATGGTCCATCTTCTCGATCGGGCGCTCGCCAACCACCATCTCGACCTCGCCCGCCAGGATCGGCCGAACGAGATCGCGGATCGACTCGCCCGAATACTGTCCGTCTCCGTCGGTGTTCACGATGATGTCGGCGCCGCGGGACGCGCAGGCGTCGAGGCCGGTCATGAAGGCCGCCGCCAGACCCCGATTGCGAACGTGGCGCACGATGTGATCGACTCCGCAGCCCTCGGCGACCTCGATCGTCCGGTCGCTGCTGCCGTCGTCGATGACCAACACCTCGACCTCGTCGATACCTTCGATGTCGCGCGGGATCGCCTTCACGACGGCCGGCAGGGTGTCGGCCTCGTTGTAACACGGAATCTGAACGATGAGCTTCATCTCACCTCGCCGCACGTGGGAAAGACGCGCTGCGATCTTATCAGCTCGGGTCGGGCCTGACACGCAGGGCCGAGGGGTCGTCGTCCGTCCGGGTGCCCGGCGGGACCGCCCTCGTTCCCCATCCCCCTGCGTTGCGGACCGGGCCGATGTTAGAATGCCTGCGAAACCGGGAGGCTCGCTTGTCCGATACATCCGCACCGCATTTTGCCGACGAGCTCATCGCCCGTTTGCGCGACCTCGGCCATCCCCTCTGCGTCGGCCTCGATCCCCACTTGAATCGGATCCCCCCTCTCTTCCGGCGCGGCGACATGAGCCCATCGTGCCCGGAGACTCCCGACGCCGTCGAGGCGTTCCTGCTCGCGGTGCTGGATCGTCTGCAGGGCCGAGTCGCGATCGTGAAGCCGCAGATCGCCTTCTTCGAGCAGCTCGGCTGGCCCGGCCTGCGAACGCTCGAGCGCGTCGCAGCGCGAGCTAGAGAGCGAGACATCATGGTGCTTCTCGACGCCAAGCGGGGAGACATCGGCTCCACCGCGGATGGATACGCGAGGGCCT